>DASRJB010000092.1:0-3876 GCA_035649715.1 Pirellulaceae bacterium | reverse complement strand
CCATCGCCCGCGCGCCTTCGATCAATTCCTCGGCCGGCTGGGCAATCAGGACGAGCGTCCCCGACCAATTGGCCTTCAATTCCACCATCACCTTGGCGACGCCGATCAGGAACGTAACGTGCGCGTCGTGGCCGCAGGCGTGCATGACCGGCACGAGGCTGCCGTTGGCGGCAGCGCCCGTGGCCCGGCTGGCGTACTCGAGGCCGGTTTCCTCGAGCACGGGCAGGGCGTCCATGTCGCTGCGGAACATGATCACGGGGCCGGGGCCGTTTTTCAGGATGCCGACCACGCCCGTCTTGCCGATGCCCGTGTGCGTTTCGTAGCCGAGTTGCTTCAGCTCCTGCGCCACCAGCGCGGCCGTCCGCACTTCCTGGAATCCAAGCTCCGGATGCCGGTGCAAGTCCAGGAAGATGTCCAGGAGCCGCTTCTCATCCGCATCGACGAGGGCAGCGACCTTCCGCGCCAGATCGGCCTCCGCTCTTTCATCGGCACGCAGCGGTGCAGCCGGGATGAAGGCTGCGGCAAGCGCGGCCGCGGCGATGACGCCACTCCTGGACAACACTCGCATATGCATATGGTCCTCGCCGAGCAAGTAAACGCAGGTATTCGTGTTTAGTGATTGAGTCTGCTACTTGACCCGCGTCATCTCGAACAGGTTCGTCGCTTGCGGGCCGAGGAAGCCTTCGAAGCGGACCCGCTTGCCGGTGGCGGGATCGACGACGCCATCGCGCTGGGCGAGCTCGAAATAGGCGTAGGTCCAAGGCATCTTGGCCGGCACGCCGCGGTCGTGGACGGCGACGTCGATCGTCACCGCTTCGGTCGCGGTCTGGCGGAGCTTGCTGCCGCGCTCGCCTTCGATCTCGGCCTTCATCGGCACGCCCGCTTTCTGCAGGGCGGCGATCGTCTTCTCGATGTCGTCGAGCGCCGGCACGCCGTGCGAGTTGATCAGCGACGTGAAGTGGTTGACGTTGTAGCCGTGAACGAGGACCCAGGCCGCGTACTGGCTGACCTTGTTAAGCGCCGCCACGTCCTCCCGCGCCGGCAAGAGCCAAGGCACTTCGTGGAACTGGGTCGCGACTTGCGGCAGCAGCTCTGCGGCCGGCGAGGCGTCCTTGTCGAGGCCCGCCAGCGCGGCCAGCACGTCGGCATCGATCGCCGGCCGGTGGCTCCTCACGGACTTTTCAATGATTCCGCGGGCCGCCGCCGGCAGCTCCCAGATCTTCAGCTCCGAGATGAACAGCTTGGGAAACTGCTGGTTGGCGTGCTGAAAGTGCGTGGCCGAGAGCTGCTTGTCGTCGAAGTGATAGTTCCCCGCCGCCCGGTAGCCCAGGGCCTCGAAGATCCGCGACACCGTCGAGATCCCCGCCTGCGGCTGCTGCGCGGCGAACGTGCGGAAGGCGATGTGGTCGTTGAAGAACGTCGCCTTGGCCTCGCGAATCACCTTCTCGTACGTCTGTACGTACGACACCCGTTGCCGATAGCGGTCCCAGAGCACGTCGAACAACTCCGCACAGAACTTCTCTCGCCCGCCGGAGACGGGAATCGACTGATGGGGGCCATTGATCGTGGTGCCAGCCATGACTTGCTCACAGCGAGTGGGTGGGCGATCTATCCGATTATAGACGCTCGCCGCCAATTGCCCGAAGCCGGAATCAGCCGACTTATCCGCTAGCAAAGATAACGGCGCGGGATCGCATTCCCGCGCCGCTGTGCGGCGCCATCCAATTGTCATTTCTCTTTGCTGTATCCAGCACTGTGGACAGCACTGCCGAGGAATCCGCCTCCGGAGTCGTTCATCTTGGCGGCGGGCTGGGCAGCCGGGGCGGGGCCTCGCCTTTCGTGAGCCGAAAAGGCCAGGACGGCGTCGCTCTCGCTGCGCGAGAGTGCCAGGTCTCCGTTGGCGTCGTCGCTCTTTCGCTGAGCGCTGGCGAGATCACGCATGAAGCGGCCAGCGTCGCCGACGGTGGCCGGCTTCGTATCGCCCGCGGCCGGCTGGCTGCTGGTGGCGTCGAGGGCGTAGCTCTTCAGCAGCTTGGGCCAGAGCTTCTGAAAGAGCGGCGTGGACTCGAAAACGTCCATCGACTCGACTTTGCCGTCGATCGCCACGACCACGCCCACGATGTTCGGCGTGCCGGTGACTGGGGCCTGAAGCTTGTCGAGAAACGGCGTCAGACGCTGCGCGGCCTGGGATTCCGAGTAGTTGGCGGCAAACGTCCCGGTCTGCCCGCCGACGGCGTTTTTCATGTTCTGGTTGGCAACTTCGTCCCAAACTTTACTTTGGCCCTCGCCGGCCTGTACCGCCAGGCGGACCTGCTTGTTGAGGCTGCCCACGCTGCCGACGAACTTTCCGGAATTGGCCTGCATTGCGATCTGCGCGGCGCTCTGGTCGGGGTTCGCAGCTGGCGAGCCGCCGTCGGTCACGGCCAGGGCCTGCGTGGCGTCGCTCGCGGCCGCTTGCGCGATCCGGGCGTATTCCGACCGGTCCCGGCCGCCCCAGCGGCCGTGCTCGACGCAGAACACGCTGATCGGGATCGGCTTCTGGCCCGGTGCAACGACGATCTCCTCCGCGATCGTGCGGTCCTGATCGCCGCCGATAATGATCTCGCCCGGCATCAGGTATAGCGGCTTGTCCGAGTGGTTCGCGACCAGTAGCTCGTTGACGGAGTTGCCTGCCCGTCCGCCGCCGCGGGCACTCTGCTGCCCCGGCTGCTGGCTGCCGATCTCGGGCTCTTGGGCGGGCTGGGCAACCGGTTCGGCCGCCGTCTGACCTTGAGGCGGCGCCGGCTGCGCGGGAGGGGCATCCGCGGAAGGCGCGGCGTTTTCCGCAGCGCTCCGCTCCAGGATTTCGACCTTGCCGGTCCGCAGACCCTCATCGAGCGTGATGAAGCGATCGGACTGGCGGGGAGTTCGCGACGACACCGGGAATACTGCCAGATTTTGAAAGACAATGGGCTCGCCAATCAGCAGGTCGTCGAGCGGGCCGGCGGGCTTGAGCCTTGCCGGGCCGGGCGAAAAGACCAGCCAGGCCACCACAATGCAAGCCGTTCCCAGGATCAGAAACAATTGGGCGCTTTTCATGTCAATCTCCTCTCCGCACGGAAAAGTCGGCAACTGGCCGCCGGCACGGAGGTTTCTCGAGCCCCACATCGGACCATCGTAGGCGGCGCAGAGCGGCCGAGCAATTGATTTCGCACTCGGCCGGGTAACGAGTTCGTAACGCGCGGTGCGGCTCAGGGCGCAGTCGGTGGAACGACGAAAGTGTGGTGAATCGAGTCGTTCTGAAAGCCGAGGACTTCGGGAAACCGGATGCCCGGCAAGATCTGCACGTCGAAGATCTCCTCCACGGCTGTCTGGAATTCGAGGAAGGCGACGGTCTGGCCGTTGCGGAGGTCGATAACGCCGATGCCGCACTTGAGCTGGTCGCGCCGAGCGGCCAGCGGCACGCCGTCCATCGCCGACGTGGGGCGGATTTTGGAGAGGCCGACGAATGCGTAAGGGCCGGCCAGAGCCACGCCGCGGGTGAAGCCGGGAAGCGCGGCCACCGTTTCGCGCTTTCCCGTGGCCCGATCGACGAGCACCACGCCGCCGGTGCCCGATTCGAGCACCCAGAGTTGGCCGTTGTGCCAGCGCGGCGAATGAGGCATCGACAGCCCGCGCGTCACGAACTCGCCCGACGGAATATCGATGATGCAGCCGCCGTGCGGCTTGTCGGCCCGCCAGCCGTCGCGGACGTCGGTGGTGCCGAGCGCTGTGACAATCGCCGGTCGGCCGTCCACCATCGCCAGACCATTCAAATGGCAGCGGTCCTCGGCGGCGAGCGCCGAGATGAACGGCGGTCGCCAGCGAGGCACAAAACTGTATTCGGGACTAAGCGTT
>DASRJB010000091.1:0-5430 GCA_035649715.1 Pirellulaceae bacterium | reverse complement strand
CGGCCGGCCGCGGCGGAGCCTTCACGGCCACGGCCGCGGCAGGCGTCACGCTCACCGCGGGACTTGCGGGCGAAGGGCTCTCGGCCGCGGCGCTGACCAGCGCGCCCAGATTGCGCCGGTTGGAGCGAAAGTCGAGCGGATGCGGCTCGGCGGCTGGTGCCAGCGCACCCGGCGCGACCGGCGGTGAAGCCGGCGGTGGGGCTTGCTCGGCCGGTTGGGACTGCCTCTGCCGCACATAGTACTCGAAGCTCGCCAGCGTGGCCGGCGGCAGCGGCGGCTGGGCATAGACGATCGCCGGATCGACCAACGCCGCCAACTGCTCGGCTGCCTGCGCGGCCGACTGGAACCGCACCGCCGGATTCTTGGCCATCAAGTAGGCCACGATCTGCGCCAGCGGCTGCGGCACGCCCCACATCTCTAGCGGCCGGATCGCCTCGGCCGCATGGCGGGCCATCTTCTGGGCGATGTCTCCGCCGGCGAACGGCGGCTGACCCGCCAGCATTGTGTACAGCGTGCAGCCCAGGGCATAGACATCGGTCAGCGGATCGGGCGCGCGGCCGGGCGTCGCCAATTCCGGTGCGAGGTAATCGGCCTGCTGCGCCAGGCGGCTGCCCGCCTGCTGCTGCGAGAAATCGAGTGCTATCGGCGGCTGTGTTGGATCGAGCAGCAGCTTGACGTTGCCGGGGTGATTGGGGGCGGGCTCCAGCAGCACATTGGCCGGGCGGACGTCGCCGTAAGTCCGCCCGCACTGATGCATCTGGGCCAGGCCGATCGCCGCGAGCCGCGCGATGCGGGCGGCCTCCGCCGGTTGAAAGCGCCCGACGGCCAGCCGCTGCTCGAGCGCCTCGCCGCGCAGGTCTTCGGTGACAAAGAACTTGAACGTCTGCAGATCGACGGTCTCGAAGATGCGCGCGACGTGCGGGGAAACGATGCCAGCCAGGCCCTGCGCCTCGTAGGCCGCTGCCGCCCAGCGCTGCGGATCGCCGACGACCGGGCCGGTCAAAAACCGCAGCAGCACCGGATGGCCGGTTGGCGCGTGAATGGCCCGGAACTGTCCGCTCAGCCGCCCGCCTTCCACGCGGTCGTAGACTTTGTACTCGCCGTAATAGAACGGGCCCGGGCGGCCGGCCCGCAGAATCGTCGCCTGATAGCGGCTGAGGACGTTGCGGGTGACGAGCCACTCCGCAGCGGTCTTGCCGCTGGCCTGCTCGCCCGCCCCCTTGATGTGCCCGAACTCCGCGGCAAGTTGCTGCACTTGCTCCGGCGCAAGCAAGCGGCTGGCTTCCAGCACTTTCCAGAAGTCCGCGATGGAGATGCTCACAGCCGCGAATCACCCCTTCCAAGACGCCCCTCTTCGCTGCGGCCCGCGGCCCATCGCCCGCGGGAACCAAACTCCAGTCTATCGCCCCATCCGGCCTGGTGAAAGGAAATCACTGCCGCGATCCGCAGCGGCCATAAGTCGCGTTCGATGAATGCTTTACGTCGCGGCCTTGTCCCTTACCCTGGATTGAGAGCCGATTTTCGCGGGCGCTAGTCCTTTTCTTTTCGCCCGCCGCGCGGCGCGGATTGCGACTATTGGTTGGGGAAGGGTTGACTCCGCAGGAGGGCCTGGCTCATGTCCGAGACCAACTATTTCTGGCAGGGCGGTCGCAAGATCGAAATTAAGAAGGACGACACGCAGGTGACCATTCAGGCGGCGGACGCTGCCGATGCCCACGCGGTCGCCGAACGGGCCGGGGTCGAGCTCCGCGAGGCGACGACCGCCGCACCGGGCCTGGTCCGGGCTGAGGTCGTCGGCGACCGCGAGAATGCCGTGTCGCGGCTGCGGGAAGAGGAGGTCGTGCACCACGTCTACCGAGCCAAAGACGATCCGCAGCAAGATTACCTGATCACCGAGAGCTTCTTCGTCAAATTCAAGCCGGACACGCCCGAGGACCGCATCCTGGCCTACATCCAGGCCGAGGGCCTGCGGGTCGAGAAGGACCTGGGGAACAAGACCTACCTGATGCGGGTGACCGACGACACCGGCCGCAACCCGATTCGCGCAGCCAACGCCGCCGCCACGCGTGACGACGTGGAGTACGCCGAGCCCAACCTGGTGCGGCGGCTGACTCGGTTCGCGTTCATCCCGTCCGATCCCGGCTTCGCGCAGCAGTGGCACCTGCACGCGCCGGCCGACGATCCGCCGGACCTGGTGAAAGGGGCCGGGATCTTCGCGCCCGAAGCCTGGGACCTGACCCGCGGCCGCCGCGACATCGTGATCGCCGTCGCCGACGACGCCTTCGACCTGACGCACCCGGATTTTCAGGGCCAGGGCAAGATCGTGGCCCAACTGAACGCCACGCCCGGCAACAACGGGGCGATCGCCTGGGACAGCAACGTCAGCCCGCGGCCGGGCGACTATCACGGCACACCCTGCCTGGGCGTGGCCGTCGCCGAGGGAAACGGCACCGGCGTCGTCGGCGTGGCTCCCGGCTGCGCGCTGGTCGCCGTGCGGTTCCCGCTGAGCATGGAAGAGGCGCACTTCGTGACGATGTTCCAGAAAATCTCGGCCCTGGCCGACGTGGTGTCGTGCTCGTGGGGCGTCGGCCCGGCCGATGCGCCACTGAGCACGGCCTTCCGGGACTCGCTGGCCTTGCTGTCGCGCACCGGCGGCCGGCGGGGCAAGGGGCTGGTCATCTGCGTCGCCGCCGGCAACAACAACTGCCCGGTGAAGGACCTGGCCAATACGCGGACCTACCGCTTCCGCGACTCGTTCGGCACGATTCGCTCGTACAGCGGGCCGATCGATCGCTGGATCGCCTCCCATCCGGACGTGATCACGGTCAGCGCGGCCACGTCGCGGAAGACGCGGTCGGCCTATTCGTCGTGGGGCCGGGAGATTGCCGTCTGCGCCCCGTCGGACAACTGGGACGATCTGGGCCTGACCTCGCCCGCCGGCCGCGGCATCATGACGACCGACAACGAGGGCTTTGGCTCCGGCTCGGACTTCACGATCAACTCGCGGTTCACCGACCGCTTTGGCGGCACCTCTAGCGCGACGCCGACCGTCGCCGGCGTCTGCGGCCTGGTGCTCTCGCGCAACGCCGCGCTGAGCGCGGTGGAGGTCAAGAAGCTGCTCCAGGATACGGCTGACAAGGACCTCACCATCTTCAGCGACACGCCGGTGAACCAGCCGGGCGACTTCGATGCCAGCGGCCGCAGCTTGTGGTTCGGCAGCGGCAAGGTCAACGCCTTCCGCGCCGTGCAGGCCGCAGGCGGTCCGCCCGCCGAGGCGGCGATGCTGGACGAGCGCGTCACCGCCAACCTGAACATTCCCGACGTCGGCGCGGCGGTCTTCAGCCAGACTAACGTGACCGCTGCGGGCACTGTCAGCGACGTGCGGGTCAGCGTCGATATTTCGCACACCTACATCGGCGACTTGCGGGTCGAGTTGATTGCGCCCGATGGCTCGTCGGTCGCCCTGCACAACCACACAGGCGGCTCGGCCAACGACATCAGGAAGACCTATTCCGCGACCGACACTCCCGCCCTGCGGTCGCTGGACGGCAAACCCGCCCGCGGCACCTGGAAGCTCCGCGTCATCGACACGTTCCGGCTCGATGTGGGGAAGCTCAATTCCTGGCGGCTCGTCGCCCGCCTCGCCGGCAGTCCCGTGCAGCCGACGTCGCCGCCCGCGACGGAAAGGCCCAGCCGCCGGGATCGCGCACGGGCGACCGCCGGGTGAGTGCCGGTCCCTCTCCCTTTGAGAGAGGGAGAGGGGTCAGGGTGCCTTTCCGCTGGAATCTCCCCGCGGCGTTTGCTCCAATATCGCTGGCGGTTTTCGCCAGGGAGACGATGCATGCTGCACCGGCGCGATGCGATGATCCGGCTGGGCCAGGTCGGGCTCGGATCGCTGACGATTCCCGGGCTGCTGGCGGCGCAAGAAGCGGCCCAGGCCAATCGCCGGCCCACGGCCAAGTCCTGCATCCTGGTTTACCTGTGGGGCGGCCCGCCGCAGCAGGACACGTTCGATCTCAAGCCGCAGGCCCCCGATGGCGTCCGCAGCCAGTTTCAGCCGATCGCGACGGCCGTTCCCGGAATCCAGATCAGCGATCAGCTGCCGCAAATCGCCCGGCATACCGACAAGCTGGCGATCATCCGCTCGTACACGCACCCCAGCAACCAGCACGAGGTGGGCGTCTATCACACGCTGACCGGCAAGGTAGACAATACGCTGGTCGTGCCCCGCAATCGCCGCAACCGCCGCGATTTTCCGACGATGGGCAGCGTGGTCTCGTATTTCAAGCCGCCGGGAGACCTGCCGACGGCGGTGACGATTCCGCGGCCCATCGGGCACGACGGCGTCATCTACACCGGGACCTACGCCGGCTTTCTCGGGCCGCAGCACGACCCGCTGGAGCTGCAGGCCCCGGCCGAAGTGCAGGAGCGGGCGGCCCACAGCCTGGAATTGCCGCAGGGCTGGGACGCCCATCGCCTCCAGTCGCAAGTCGGCCTGCTGAAGACGCTGGAGGAATACGACCGGCTGAACCAGCGGCAGGCCCACAAGCTGCAAGGCCTGGGGCAGTTCCGCGAGCAGGCCTTCCGGATGCTTACGAGCCCCTCGGCCAAGGCGGCTTTCGATTTGACCAAGGAGACCGACCAGCTCCGCGACCGCTACGGCCGCAACGAATATGGCGAGGCGTTCCTGCTGGCCCGCCGGCTGATCGAGTCGGGCGTGCGGCTGGTGACGTTCGTGTGGTACTACGTCTGCAAGGACGGCAACGTGGCGAATGTCTGGGACAACCACGGCGGCACTGGCTCGCTGGGCGGAATCACCGGCTATCAGATGCTCAAGGAGAACTACTGCCTGCCGCCGCTCGACCAGGGCTATTCCGCGCTGATCGAGGACCTTACGCAGCGGGGCCTCTTGGACGAGACGCTGGTGGCGATGCTGGGCGAGTTCGGCCGCACGCCGAAGATCAACAACACCGCCGGCCGCGACCACTGGGGAGCGTGCCAGTCGGTCGTGCTCGCCGGGGGCGGCGTTCGCGGCGGGCAGGTCTATGGTGCGAGCGACAAGACCGCCGCGTATCCCACCGACCGGCCCGTGCGGCCCGAAGACCTGATCGCCACGGTCTATTCCGCCCTGGGCATTTCACCCGAAGCCCTGCTCTACGACCCGCAGAACCGCCCCCACCGCGCCAGCGAGGGGGAGCCGCTGGGAGAGTTGTTTGGCTAGCGCTTCGAGGCTTCTAGGCTGGACCAGGTCGGACGCCGTGGCGCTCGAGCAACTCGTCGAGTACGGCATTTCCCGTGGGAAACGGGCCGGCGATGCTCACGTCTGCTCCGGCGGCGATCAGCATCTCGATCGCGGCCGGGTAGTTCGCGCCCTCGATCGGCTGGTAGAGGGCGAAGTGCAGCGTCGAGTTGAGCACGCTGCCTCCCCAG
>DASRJB010000090.1:0-14948 GCA_035649715.1 Pirellulaceae bacterium | reverse complement strand
TGCTTTGCCGGCCGCGATGGCGGCCGCGACATTCGCCTGAGCGCCTGTGACCTTCAGCACCACGCCGTAGAAATCGTTCGACTCGGTCTGGAGCAGCCGCACGCCGGCGGTCTTATCCATCGCGTCGAGCGCCGCCATCGCTGGCGTCAAGCCGGTGACTTCCAATATTCCGAGTGCGTCGTTCACGGACGTGGCCGAGAAGGGACAAGCGGCGATTGGCCAATATAGCTCGCACGTTTTCAGCGGCGAGAATCGCCCCTCGCAAGCGTGCCATAAGTGCTGTAAAATCAATAGTTTATGAATCGCCCAGTCAGGCCAGTGATGAAGAATTCGAAGAAATCGGCCAAGGACTCCAAAGGCACTTACGCCTTTGTCAGCCTCGGCTGCCCGAAGAACCTCGTCGATAGCGAGCGGATGCTCGGGCTGTTGCAAATCGACGGTTACGAGCTGGTCAGCGAGCCGGCGGGCGCCGATTTCGTCGTCGTCAACACCTGCGGCTTCATTGAGCGGGCGCGGGCGGAATCGTTCCAGGCGATCGATGAGATGCTGGAGCTGAAAAAACAAGGCGGCACCCGCGGCGTGATCGTCTCAGGGTGCCTCGCCGAGCGGCAGCGCGAGCAATTGCTCGAAGAGCGCCCGGACATCGATCATCTCGTGGGTGTCTTTGGCCGCGAAGAGATCACGCGCGTCGCCGACCGCCTCGTTGGCCGGCTGGAAGAGCAGCGCACGGTCTTTCGCCCCGCGCCGATCCGGGCGCTGTCCGATCGCGACCGGCTGCGGATCACGCCGCGGCACTTTGCCTATCTGAAGATTTCCGAAGGCTGCGACCGGCTCTGCACGTTCTGTGCAATTCCCAAGATGCGCGGCAAACACGCCAGTAAGCCCATGGAGGAGGTCGTCCTGGAGACGGAGCAGCTGGCCGCTGACGGCGCGCGGGAGCTGATCGTCGTCGCCCAGGACACGACCTATTACGGGCTGGACCTGTACGGCAAGCCCCGGCTCGCCGAGCTGCTGCGTCGGCTGGAAGGAGTGGCCGGCATCGACTGGATTCGCTTGATGTATTTCTATCCGATGTATATCGACGACGAGCTGATCAACACGATCGCAGATGGGCCCAAGATTCTGCCGTATATCGACATCCCACTCCAGCACGCCAGCGATTCAATGCTGAAGCGGATGTCCCGGCGCGTCACGCGGCCTGAAACCGAAGACCTGCTGGGCCGATTGCGATCTCGAATCAAGGATCTGACGCTGCGGACGACGTTCATCACCGGATTTCCAGGCGAGACAGACGACGATTTCGCCCAGCTTTGCGATTTCGTCGAGCGGCACCGCTTCGAGCGGATGGGCGTGTTCACGTATTCGCTCGAGCCCGATACGCCGGCGGCGAAGCTGCCTGATCACGTGCCGGCCGCCGTGATGGAAGAGCGCCGCGAAGAGCTGATGGCGATTCAACAGCAAATCGCCTTCGAGCGGAACGCCGCGCAGGTGGGCCGCACGCTGGACGCGATCCTGGATCAGCCGGTGGAGGGCGAGAAGAATGTCTGGCTGGGCCGCACGGCCGCCGACGCGCCCGACGTCGATGGCCTGGTGTTCGTCACCGGCGACCAGCACAAGCTCCGCGCCGGCGACATCGTCCCGGTCGAGATCGTCGCTACGCAGGACTACGATTTGATCGGCGTTGCGGCGGGACGGCCCAAGGCCAGGCACGCACCACCGAGCAAAGCAGCGGCTGGCCTGGTCCAGGTGTAAGTCCGCCAATTGCCCTGTCTGCACCGACCCGCATCGCATGGCTTGCGCCCGTGAGTCAGTCCAACGTCATTTTCAACGTTCCCAACATTCTCACGGCGCTCCGCTTGGCGCTGTCGATCGGCGTGTTCGTGCTGATTCCGCTAGAGCAGTTCCTGGCGGCGACGATCGTGTTCGTGCTGGCGGCGGGGACGGATTGGATCGACGGCTGGTGGGCCCGCAAGTACAGCCAGGTGACGAAGCTCGGCCGGATCTTCGATCCATTCGTCGATAAGATCCTGATTTGCGGGACGTACATCTACCTGGCGGCGATTCCGCGGAGCGGAATCCTGCCGTGGATGGCCGTCGTCGTGATGGGGCGCGAAATGCTCGTGACGGTGATTCGCAGCTTCATCGAAGAGCAAGGAGGCGATTTCTCGGCCAAGATGGCCGGCAAGCTGAAGATGGTCTTTCAGTGCGTGGCAGCCGTCGCCAGCCTCGTCGCCCTGCGGCATTTCGAGCTCGCCGGTTCAACGTCGGCTGCGCTGCCTCCCTGGCTCAGTTGGACGCTCACGATTTCCGTCTGGTTGGCGGTGATCTCGACGGTGTATTCGGGACTGGAATACGTCTTCGCCGCGGGGCGCATTCTCAGCCAGCAGGGACGCTAACGTGCTCACTCCCGCTGTTGCCGGGCTGACCGCGGTGATCGTCGTCGGCCTGTTTGCCTGCGGCTGGTGCTGGATTATTGCCGGACTGCGCGCGGGCCTGACCCTCGGCTGGATCACGGGCGACGCCGCGGACGCCGTGTTGCTCGTACTCCGGCCGCTGCGCGTCCCGCCGCGGCTGCCGCTGGTCGAATGGTCGCCGCGGCGACCGGTGCCGTGGGCGCTGTTCGACCTGTTCGCACTCGTTGGCATCTGGTTGGGATCGCAATTGGCCATCGCGGGGCTATTGCGCGATACGGGTTGGATTCCGAGGGGCAGCGACCTGAAAACGCTCACCCTCGACCAGCGGCAAGCGTTCATCGTTGCCAATGTCGCGGTGTCGCTGGCGATCCTGGCGATCGGGTTGCCGCTGATCTCGCTGCGGACCGGAGCCAAGACGCGCGATTTTGGGTTCTCGCTGACCGATGTGCCGCGCGACATCGGCCGCGGGCTGATCGGCCTGGTGATGCTCGCCCCGCCGGTCTATGTACTGCAAGCAATCCTGGTCACGGTCTGGAAACCCAGCTCGCATCTGCTAGTCGAGCTCTTCAAAGGAACACCGAACCCGGTCTTCTTCATTGTGTTGTTCGTGGCGGCGGCGATTGTCGCACCGCTGTTTGAGGAGTTGATGTTTCGGGTGATCTTGCAGGGTTTTCTTGAGCGGGCCTTCACGCATCGCGGCCCGTTGTGGGAGCTGCTCTTCGATCGGCCGCGGGGCCTTCCGCTGGCCGTCGCCGCAGAGCCGCTGCCGAAATCGCTCGAGCCACCCGTCGCCGCCGTCCTCGCGCCGTCCACCGGCGGGTTGAATCCCTACGATTCGCCGCAGGATGTGAGCGAGCCCGAATTTGTCGCCGAAGTCGTTGACGACCAGCAGCCGGAGCTGCGTGGCCCCGCGGCGTGGCTGCCGATCGGGATCAGCGCGATCGTCTTTGCCCTCATGCATTGGTCGCACGGACCCGATTGGGTGCCGTTGACGTTCCTGGCCGCAGGCATGGGCTACCTGTATCAGCGCACGCATCGGCTGGTCCCCAGCCTGATCGTACACGCCGGTCTCAACGCCCTGTCGATGTGGATGCTGTGGGTCCATGTTTTCGAAGGCGTGAAAGTCTAGCGACCCCTGGCGAAGTCCGGCCGCTGACAACAAACTTGTGGCTTCCACCAGGAGCCCTGACACATGACGATCGGTTTCGGCATCATCGGCTGCGGCATGATTTCGCGGTTTCACGCCAAAGCCGTCGCGGACATCAAAGGCGCCCAGGTCGCGGCCTGTTTCGATTCGTTCACCTCCGCGGCCGACAAGTTCGGCGCGGAGATCGGCTGCCAGGTCTATCACGACCTGGACGCGATGCTGGCCGACAAGTCGGTCGATGTGGTGACGATCTGCACGCCCAGCGGCGTGCACATGGAGCCGGCGGTTGCCGCTGCGAAGGCCGGCAAGCACATCATTGTCGAGAAGCCGCTGGACATCACGCTCAAGCGGTGCGACGCGATGATCGCCGCCGCCGACAAGGCCGGCGTCGTGCTCTCCACCATCTTTCCGTCGCGGTTTCATGAATCGTCGCAGTTGCTCAAGGGAGCTATCGACAAGGGCCGGTTCGGCAAGCTCACGATGGGCGACGCCTACGTGAAGTGGTTTCGCACGCAGGAGTATTACGACAGCGGCGCGTGGCGCGGAACCTGGGCCCTCGACGGCGGCGGCGCACTGATGAACCAGGCCGTGCACAGCGTCGATCTGCTCTTGTGGTTTATGGGCCCGGCCGTGGAAGTCACAGCGTACACGGCGACGCTCGCCCACGAGCGGATCGAGGTCGAAGACGTCGCGGTCGCCACGGTCAAATTCGCGTCCGGCGCGCTCGGCGTGATCGAGGCCAGCACGGCGACCTGGCCCGGCGAGCTGAAGCGGATCGAAATCAGCGGCAACGCCGGTAGTGTCGTGCTCCGCGAGGAAGATCTGGCCGTCTGGAAGTTCGCTAAGGAGACGAAAGCCGACGATGCCATCCGCGAAAAAATGGGCAGCCGCACGCACACTGGCGGCGGCGCGGCCGATCCCAAGGCCATCGGGCATCACGGACACACGCTGCAGTTCCAGGACGTGCTCAATGCCATCAAAAAGGGCAAGCAGCCGCTGATCGACGGCCCCGAGGGGCGGCGAGCGGTGGAGTTGATCCTGGCAATTTACAAGTCGGCCGAGAGCGGCAAGCCGGTCCAACTGCCGCTGGCGGCCGATCCGGTTTTGAAGGGCCGCAGCAAGGGGAAAAAGCTCTAGCCGGATGAAGTCCGGGCACATTCCGCCGTCGTCCGGCGGCGAATTGACGTATAGTCGAGATGGAGCGCGTCTCTTCTCTGTCTGAGCACTCGATATGTCTACGTTCCGCTGGCCGCTGCAAGCGCCAATCTTGGCTGCGATTCTTGCGGTTTTGCTCGCCCCACGTTTCGCGGACGCCGCGGACCGGGCTGCCGCGCAAGCCGCGCTGGCCTCGATCACCAAGGAGGAACTGAAGTCGCACGTGGATGTGCTGGCCGACGACACGTTCGAGGGCCGCGAAACCGGCAGCCGCGGCGGTCGTGCCGCCGGCAACTACGTGCTCAAGGCGTTCGAGACGCTGGGATTGAAGCCGGCCGGAGAAGACGGGACCTATTTGCAGTCGTTCGGCAGCTCCCGCAACATCCTAGGCCTGGTCGAGGGCGGCGATCCGCAACTCAAGAGCCAGTTCGTCGTACTCGGCGCTCATTACGATCACGTGGGTTACGGCCGCTCGACCAACAGCTATGGCCCGTGGGGCTACATCCACAACGGGGCCGACGACAACGCCAGCGGCGTGGCAGGCCTCCTGGAAATCGGTGACGCTCTGAAGCGTCTGCCAGCGGTGCCGCGGCGCTCGATCCTGCTGGCCTGCTGGGACGGGGAAGAGGCGGGGCTGCTTGGCTCGCGGCATTGGATCAGCCGGCCGACCGTGCCGCTGGCCCGCGTTGCGGCCACGATCAACCTGGACATGATCGGCCGGATGCAGGACGGCAAGCTGGAGGTGCTCGGCTCGCGGACCGCCGCCGGCCTTCGGCGGCTGGTCAGTGAGTCTAACGGTGAAGCCCGCGCGACCGTCGACTTCGACTGGTCGCTGAAGGCCGACAGCGATCACTGGCCATTTTACGAGCAGAAGATTCCGTTCCTGATGTTCCACACGGGCTTGCACGCCGACTACCACCGCCCGAGCGACGACGCCCACCGGATCAACCACGCCGGGCTGCTGGGCGCCACCCAAATTGCGTTTCAGACGGTGCTGGCCCTCGCCGATGCCGAGCAGCTGCCGGCCTTTCGCGAGGCCGTGCGGCGGGAATCGTCATGGGGACGCGTTGCGCTGGAGCAACCCGCTGCCGCGCAGCCGCCGCGGTTCGGCATTCCGTTCAAGGTCGAGTCGGCCGATCCGCTCAAGATCGTGCTGACAGGACTCACGCCAGGCTCGCCGGCCGAGTCGGCCGGGCTGAAAGCGGGCGACGAATTGCTCCAGCTGCAAGGCCGGCCGATCGAAAGCGAGCAGCTGTTTCGGCTGCATCTGCTGGCCGCAGCGGGCGAGACGGCGTTTCTCGTCAAGCGGCCGGGCAGCGATACACCGCTTTTGATCAAGGTCACGCCCCGCGGCGATCCGATCCGCGTCGGACTTTCGTGGCGGTTTGACGATGCCGAGCCAGGCTCGGCACTCGTCACGCACGTGATCTCGAGCTCTGCAGCGCAGCTCGCCGGCCTGAAAACTCGCGACCGGATTTACGCGGTCGGCGGGCATTCGTTCCAGTCCGAAGCCGATTTCGTCAACTTGCTGAGCACCGTGCCCAGCCCGATGGATTTGGCCGTCGAGCGCGACGGTAAAGTCGAAATGCGCAAGCTCGAGCTCCTGGATTTCGCTCCGGCGCCGTAATCTCGGCGGCAATTGGCCCGTTTGACGACCCGCCGCGTCTCGCATACAAATACCTAGGCGGCGCGTTCGCCCACTGCGTTCGAAGCGGCCCTCGCGAGGGGAAGCCGTGAACCTGGTCAGGCCTTAACCGGAGCAGCCATAAGCGATACTTTCCTTGTGCGGGGGCCGCTTCGAGGGCAGTGGAAGGCGGGCGAACATGGCAGATCGGGAAGGAGCCGGCCAGTACATCGTCGTCGCCCGGCGGTATCGGCCGCAGGATTTCGCGCAGCTCGTCGGCCAGGGCCAGGTTGCCCAGGCCCTGGCCAATGCCATCACGACCAATCGCGTCGGCCACGCCTATCTCTTCACGGGCGCCCGCGGCGTCGGCAAGACCTCGACGGCCCGCATCTTCGCCAAGGCTCTGAATTGCGTCCGCGGTCCGACGACCGAGCCCTGCGGCGAGTGCGACGTCTGTCAGGGGATCGCCAGCGGCGACGACGTCGATGTGATCGAGATCGATGGGGCCAGCAACCGCGGCATCGACGAAATCCGGCAGCTGCGGAGCACCGTAAACGTCCGCCCCAGCCGGGCCCGCTTCAAGATTTACATCATCGACGAAGTCCACATGCTGACGACGCCGGCGTTCAACGCGCTGCTCAAGACGCTGGAAGAGCCGCCGGAGCATGTGAAGTTCATCTTTTGCACGACCGAAGCCGACAAGATTCCGATCACTGTTTTGTCGCGGTGCCAGCGATTCGATTTCGCACCGATTGAAATGCGGTCGATCGTGGAGCGGTTGCAGCACATCTGCGCCAGCGAGGGCGTTTCGGCCGAGCCCGAGGCGCTGCAAATCATCGCCCGCCGCGCCGCCGGCTCGATGCGCGACAGCCAGTCGCTGCTGGAGCAACTGCTCTCGTTCGGCGGCAAGCAAATCACGGTGGCCGACGTTCACGCGATGCTAGGCACCGCTCATTCCGCCCGGCTGACCGCGCTGGCTCAGTGCGTCGCCCGGCGCGACGCGGCGGCGGCCCTGGCCGAAGTCGAAGCCGCCGTGGTCGAGGGCGTCGATCTGGGCGCGTTCACCGAACAATTGCTCGGCTACTTCCGCGATTGCCTGGCAGCGCTGGTCGGCTGCACGCCCGAGTTGATGCTCCATACGGCCGCCGCCGATCATCCGGAGGTCAAAAAACTGGGCGAGACGCTCGGTCTGGAAACGCTGCTCGCAATGGCTCAGGTTCTCGACCATACATTGACGCGCTTGCGTCAAAGCACGCATGTGCGGACGCTCGTGGAGGTGGCTTTGGTCCGGCTGTGCAAGCTGGAAGACCTCGATGCGCTGCCGGGCCTGGTAGCGGCACTTCGGGACGGCGCGCCGCCCCCGGATGCTGGCACCAAGACCACGGCGAAGCACACCCCCACTGCTGAGGCCGATCCGCCTTCGGCTCAAAAAAAAACTTCGGAAAACGGTGACGCTCCAGGTGTCGTGGCCGTCGAATCGACTCCGGTTCTGGATGCCAGCACGGCCGTCTCAGCATGGAAGCAAACCCTTGCCGAGATTGGAGATATGACGGCCGACTTCGCTGGCCGGGCAGACGGTGTAGCAATTTCCGGGCCAAACCGACTGGTCGTTCGGTTCCGAAAAGCCTATACTCAAGCGCTGCAGTATTGCGAGCGTCCGGACAAACGCCAAAGGCTGGAGCAAACGCTCTCGCGAATCACGGGGCGCAACATCCGGATCGACTTTGCCCTAGTGCAGGAGGAATCGGCCGCACCGGCGCCGGAACCGCCCCGCCCAATCAACCGGCGGCAGCGGCAACAGGAACTGATGCGGCATCCGCTGATTCGCAAGGCAGCGGAACTTTTCGACACGGAGATCGTCGCGGTCCTCGAGCCGCCGCCTGCCGAATCTGGGCCGGCGGAGGCCTAGAGTCGCGGCGAACGGTACGCAAGACGGAACGCACGCGGCGATGACGCAGATCACGCAGTCGGTGGGCCGCCTGATCGACGAATTGGCCAAACTGCCCGGCATCGGGCGCAAATCGGCCGAGCGATTGGCGTATCACCTGCTGCGAGTGCATCAGAACGAGGCTTTGGCCCTGGCCGACGCCATCCGCGACGTTCGTTCGAATGTCCACTATTGCTCGATCTGCTTTAACCTCGCGGAAGGCGAACGGTGCGCGATTTGCACAGACCCTAAACGCGATCCGACGCAGATCTGCGTGGTGGAGCAGCCGCGGGACCTGATGGCCTTGGAACAGGCCGCCACTTTCCGCGGTCATTACCACGTGCTGCTGGGCCGGATCGCACCGCTGGACGGGGTTGGCCCCGAACAGCTGACGATCGACCGGCTGGTCGAGCGTGTGCGGGAGGGTGGCGTGCGGGAGATCATCATGGCAACCAATCCAACCGTCGAAGGGGATGGAACGGCCCTGCACATCTCCAATATGCTCGCGGAATATCCTGTGCAGATCACGCGGCTGGCCCGCGGCATTACCACCGGCAGCATCCTGGAATACACCAATCGGGAAGTGCTGGCCGACGCGCTCAGCGGACGACAAAGGTTTTGATGCCCGACTGAAAAGCAACTCGAAAAAGTAAGTCCTATGCGTCTCTCCTTCGGCCTCGAACACCGCCAGCTCCAGGTGCAAAAACTGGCGCCGCGGATGATCCAGTCGATGGAGATCTTGCAGCTTCCTTTGCAGGAATTGCAGGAGCGGATCGAGCAGGAGCTGGTCGAGAACCCTACGCTCGAGTTGCAGGAGCGGGATCCAACTTTGCCCGATGAGCCGGTCGAGCAAGAAAACCCGCTGGAAAAGCCGATAGAAGACAAGCCGCTCGTCGTCGATGAGGCCCACCACAACGCCGACGACTTCGAGCGTTTGCTGAACCTCGACCGCGACGTTCCCGAGTATTTCGAAGAGTCCACGCGGCGCTCCTCGAACCGCATCGAGGAAGACTCCGAGCGGGCGCACGACGTGATTTCCAACGTCGAGGAGCGGCCGGAATCGCTCCAGGACTACCTCGTCCATCAACTGGGCGAGATGGAGCTCCCGCCAGAGCTCTTCGCCCTCTGCGAGCGAATTATCAGCACGCTCGATCCGAGGGACGGCGGCTATTTTCGCGCCAGCCTGCGCGACTTGCTGCCCCCCGATGCTGCGCAGGAGCAATTGCAGACGGCTGAAAAAGCCCTGTCGATCGTACAATCGCTCGACCCGCCGGGCATCGCCGCCCGCGACCTCCGCGAATGCCTGCTGGCGCAGCTCGACCCGGACATGGACTTCTACGAAGAGCTGCATACGCTCATCTCCAACCACTTGGAGGACCTGCGCGACAACCGGCTGCCGCTGATCGAGCGAGTCACCGGCTTGTCGATCGAAGAAATCCAGGAGGCCTGGAGCGAGCTGCGAAAGTTGAATCCCAAGCCCGGCGCGCGTTTCGCCGATGCCGTCGTACCCACGGTCACGCCCGACGTGACGGTGGAGCGCTCCGACGACGGGCAATACAAAGTGCACGTCGATGAGAGCCGCACGCCGACGCTCTACATCAGCCGGCACTATCGCGAGCGGCTGGCCAGCGGCACGGCCACGCCCGAAGAGCGCGAGTACATCAAGCGGAAGATCAACGCCGCCCAGTGGCTGATCGAGTCGATCGAGCAGCGCCGCAACACGTTGACCCGCGTTTCGCAGGCGATCGTGGACCACCAGACCCGCTTTCTCGACGACGGCCCGGAGTTCATCGAGCCGCTGAAGATGCAGCAGATCGCCGACAAAGTCGGCGTGCACGTGACGACCGTCAGCCGGGCGGTGGACGACAAGTACATTCAGACGCCGCGCGGCATATTCCCGCTGAAGCGGTTCTTCGTCGGCGGCACCAAAAGCGACGAAGGCGAGGACGTTGCCTGGGACATCATCCGCATCCGGCTGCAGGAGATCGTCGACAAGGAAGACAAGACGAAGCCCTATTCCGACGACGAGCTGGTGGAGGAATTGAAAAAGCAGGGGCTGGTCGTGGCCCGCCGCACGGTCACGAAGTACCGCCAGAAAATGGACATCCCCAGCTCGCGCCAGCGGCGGGATTGGAGTAAGACGGCAGCGGCCCCCAGCGTCCATCCAGCGATTCCCCCCGAAGCCGTCGTGGCGCCTGCCACGCACTAAGCCGCCGTGGCGCCTGCCACGCACTAAGCCGCCGTGGCCTCCGCCACGCGCTAAGCCGCCCGGCGCGACTTGAACAGCGCCGACACGGAATGCCGCAGCGACGACCAGCGGCTGGCGGTTTCACTCACGACGTAGTTCAGTTGCATCGAGCGCCGCTCGCCGTCGAACGGATGGTGGCCGTGCCAGGCATTGGGCCGGCAGCGGAAAGCGACCAGGGCGCCTTGATCGGGTGGCACTTCGGCGACGACGTCTTCCAAGTCATGTTCGCTGCGCAATAGCCGCAGCCGCCCGCCGCCCGCCGTCCAGTGGCGATTGAGATAAAGCAGGACGGTGATCAACTTGGTCTTGCTGTCGATGTGAATCTGGCCGTCCTTGAGGCGGGTGCGGCCGCGGACGGTGAGCGTGGCTGGTCGCTCGCTGAGGTCCATCGCAAACTTCTCGGCAAATACCTGCCGTACGTCGTCGCCGAGCAATTCGTCCGTCAATTCCTCGAACGCCGGCCCATAGTGCAGCGAGTTGAGCGGAAAGCTGCCGCCGCTGGCGATCGGCGGAAAGTCCCGCTCGATCGCCTCCAGGCACTCCGCCTTCACGAAGCGCGGCACGATCAGGTGCTCGAACGGCTCGGAAATCAGCGTAGTCTCGCGAAGCGCCGCCAGTTCGAGCATCGACATGTTCTGCCTCCTGGGATTGCCTGCTCTACGCTGCCGCCCGCGGCTGCGCCGGCCGCTTGAGGATCTGATCGCAGGCGGCGGTCACTTGCGCAGCCGTAATCAGGCTCATGGCCTCGTTCGTGGCTTTGCGCCGCTGGCTCCGCGTGCCGTCGTCGTACCGCGACTGCAGCGCGATGTGCTGCGGGCCGTAAGGGCCGCAGTCTTCCGGCCGCGTCGTGCCGTACAGCGCGACGCAGGGCGTGCCGACGGCTGCGGCCGTGTGCATCGGCCCGGTATCGGAACCGACAAAGATCCGCGCCCGGCGGACGAGCGCCGTCAGCTCCAGCAAATCGGTTTTCGGCGCGAGCAGTGCGCTCGCCGGGAGCCGGGCGACAATCTGCTCAGCCCAGGCCCGCTCGCGGTCGCCGGCCCAGACGGCGACCGACCGCAGGTTGTGCTTTGCACAAAGATGGCGGACGACCTCGACATACCGCTCGCTCGGCCAGAGCTTTGAGTCCCAGCTCGCCCCAGGATTGACGACCGCAAAACCATGCGCCAATTCGGATGCGGCCAAGAACGCCGCAATCGTCGCCTCTGCCGGGGCATTATGAGGCACGCGAAACTGCGCCGGACTGGGACGTACGCCTAGCGGCTCCAGCAATTCCAGCGAGCGATCGGTGATGTGGCTCTGCCGGTTCACGAGACGGACGTTGTTCAGCCACGTACTCAACTCCTTGCCGTAGAAGCCGCCCAAGCCGATCCGCTGCTTCGCGCCCGACAGCCAGCAGGCAATCGCCGTCTTGTTGATGCTCTGCGGGTCGATCGTCGTATCGATCCGCATTGCCCGCAGGCGTCGTCGCAGCCGCCAGATTTCCAGCGGGCTCTTGAGCCAGAGCCGCGGCAGCACGATCAACTCGTCCAGCGCGTCGTGCCCTTGCACCATCGGGGCGGCCGCCCGCTCCACGACCCAGGCGATGAAGGCCTGGGGAAACGCCTGCCGCAGCGCGCAAAGCACCGGCAGCGTCAGCACCGTGTCGCCGATGGCGCTCATGCGGGCGATCAGGAACCGGGGCGATCCGTCAAACGGCATCGCGATCCTCGCTGGGCAGGATTTTTGGGCGCGGTAGAGTATGCCAGCACCTGGGAGCCGGCAAGGTCAACTTGCCTGCCACGACGGCCGCTGCTAGCGTCGCGCCATTCGTTCTTCATTCGGGCCAAACCGGCATGCCGGGCGAACCCACCACGATCTATTCGGCCGCCAACTCGCAGCAGGCCTATCTGCTCAAAGGCCTGCTCGAGGAGCGCGGCATCACGGCCTGGGTCGTCAACGACGCGCTCCAGATCGCCGGCGGCGAGCTGCCGCTGGGCTGGACCGCCGCGGCCCGCGTCGTCGTGAGCAGCAGCGACGCCGCCGCGGCGCGCGAATTCGCCCTCCAGTTCGACCGCCAAACGGCGCACGAACCCGCGCCCGACGACAGCGACCAGGAGCCGCCGCCGGCCGAGTGGGCCAACTGGCCCACGTGCCCAAAGTGTCAGGAGCGGCGCTCGGCCCACTGCCCGGTTTGCGGAGCCAGCGGGACGCGTTTTCCGCTGGCCGACACCCAGCAGACCGAGGGCGGCGAGCGAGTGCTTCTCTACTGCCAGAGCTGCGACGACCACATGCTCCCGCAGTGGCATCGTCTCTGCCCGCGGTGCGGCCACGACTTCGGCGATGGCCTCGACCTGAACCGACCTCCGGCCAAGTGGAGCCTCAACGCCCGCTCGTGGCTGGTGATCGCCGGCTTGTCGGCCGGCGTTGCGATCTTTGTGGCCTACTGCGTGTGGCTGTTCTCCCGGTGATCGACCTGGTTGGCGCTAATAAGGCGGCCCCTGGTTGGGTGGCTTGCAAAGGCCTCAAAACGCTTTTTTGTGATTGCAAGCCATTGCCGCTTAAAGACTTGCGTCAAAACTCTCGTCCCCACCTTAAATAGTACTTATTAGCCTTAGAGAACGCGTCATTCGGCGGCGTCTGGGCAGGCGACATCCGCCGAAACGGCAGTCCGCCGCGCCAGACAGAACAATGGTGCAAATTTCATACCAATGTACACTACTGATCTCAATGGGTTACGCCCGTGCGTTGACAACTCGACAAGTGCCATCGACAATCGGCCGTTGCACTCCCCGCCGCGAGGGCTGCCAGTCGCCGTCCATTTTCCGTAAAGTCAATGGCCAAAGCCACTTACAAAGACGCCGGCGTCGATCTCGACGTCTATGACGAGGCCATGACCCGGCTGCCGCGGCTGATGCACCGCACGTACTCGCCGCGGGTCCTGAAGCTGGACGGCGGCTTCGCGGGGCTGTTTCAGCTCGACTTTGCCAGCCGGCTGTTTGAGCGGAAATACGAGAACCCGATCCTCGTCTCCTGCACCGACGGCGTGGGAACGAAGCTCAAGGTGGCGACGCTCGTCGATAAGCACGACACGGTGGGAATCGACCTCGTGGCGATGAGCGTGAACGACGCCCTCTGCTGCGGGGCGGAGCCGCTGTTCTTCCTCGATTACGTCGCCATGTCGCACGACGATCCGGAGCGGCTGGAGCAGCTCGTCCGGGGCGTGAGCGACGGCTGCATCGAGGCGGACTGCGCCCTGATGGGGGGCGAGACGGCGATCATGCCCGACATCTACGCCCGCGGCGAATACGACCTGGCCGGGTTCTGCGTCGGCGTCGTCGAGCGCAAGCACCTGATCGACGGCCGCTCGATTTCGCCCGGCGACCTCGTCCTGGGCATCGCCAGCAGCGGCCTGCACAGCAACGGCTACAGCCTGATCCGCAAGGTCGTGTTCGACCTGGCCGGCCTGGGCGTGCACGACCAGGTGCCAGAGCTGGGCACGACGGTCGGCGAGGCTCTGCTCACGCCGACGCGAATTTACTCGCGGCCGATCCGCAAGATCCTGCAGTACTACAAGGTGAAGAACGTCGTCCACGGCATCGCCCATATCACCGGCGGCGGTCTGCGCGACAACCTGGAGCGGATTCTGCCCGAGAACACGCAGGCGGTGCTCGAGAAGGGCTCCTGGCCCATTCCGCCGGTCTTCACCTGGCTGCAAAGCCTGGGCGGCATCGAGGACGCCGAGATGGAGCGCGTCTTCAACCTCGGCATTGGCCTGGTGCTCGTGATCAGCCCCTATTACGAAGCCACCATCAGCAGCATGCTCGCCGACGCCGGCCTCGATCACTGGAAGCTCGGCGAAATGAAGACCGGCCCCAAATCCGTGGTTTGGAGGCAGTAGCCGCCGTGAGCGACCCAGACTGACGAGCCAAGAATGAGAATAACGGAGCCTGACCCATTGTGAGGTGCAAAATGAGAGAAGATTCAACTCTTGTTCTAAAGACGGTGAGATACGCTGGCATCGCTGTTTGTGGCTTGATGGTGGCAGGAATTGCTACAGTAATGTTTTTGGCTCGTGGGACAGGAGAGGACATCACAGGTGTGGTAGCCCCGGCGCTATTGATTACGCTTCTTTCGGGCGTCATTGCAATCGTCGCGACTATTCTTCAGAAGCGCGGGTTAAAGACTATCGACATCGAACGAAACAATGATCTAACAGACTCACGGAAACGCCATGGATAGCATCACCACGATGCGAAGCGGAAGGGGCGAAGCGGAAGGGGTCACAAGGTGCCACGCGGAAGGGGGTACAAGCGGAAGGGGGTCAGGCTACCAACACCGGAGAGGCTTATGCCGAGAAAGGGGACGTTCGACACGGTCACGATTCCAGAGCTGACTGGCGAGTCCGGAGGCGTGAGCATCACGCTCTTGGAAGTGCCCTTCCTGCGCTCGGC
>DASRJB010000089.1:0-3509 GCA_035649715.1 Pirellulaceae bacterium | reverse complement strand
CGGCGTCTGCATCGAGGATTTCGACGCGGGCGTGCTGAGCATCGCGACCGGCAACGATTCGGACGATGTGCGCGTCCGCGATGCGGGCATCGGCACGCTCGTGATCACCACCGGCTCGGGCCACGACAGCGTGTCGGTCGGCGAAGTCGATATCGAATTTGCCGCCTCGGCCACCACCGGTGCTGGCGACGACGATGTGGAGTTTATTGAGTTCAATGTCGGGTTGGGGCTGACGATCCTCACCGAAAACGGCCTCGACGATGTAACCGTTGAGGCGGCCAGCATCGGCGGCTCGCTGGTGATTCAGACGGGCAACGACGCCGACGAGGTCTCGATCGAGGGCATCGACGTCGCCGGCGCGATCGTCGTGAACACAGCCGGCGGCAACGACGAGGTCCATCTGCAATCGTTCGACGCCCAGTCGGTCGTCATCGACACCGGCGCCGGCAACGACGGCTCGCCGACCGGCGACAGCCCGATCACCGTCGAGAATGCCGAGATCGACTTTGGGCTGTCCATCTTCACCGGCGACGGCCGCGACCTCGTGCTGGTTCAGGACAGCGTGGCCCTGATCGTGGTCATCAATAGCGGTAATCATGACGACGACGTCGACTTCTACAACAGCGATACGACGCTCGACTTGATCATCAATACCGGCAGCGGCGTTGACTTCGTCGATATCCAGGGCGGCGAGGGCGGCTTCGTCGATATCGGCCGAGACCTGATTGTCGATACGGGGGCCCACAACGACGAACTGGAAGTCTCGGACACGAACGTCAGGCGGAACGCGGCAATCTCCTTGGGCGCAGGCAACGACGAGCTGTTTGTTACCACCGTCCATGTCCGCGGCAATGCCGTGATCGACGCCGGCGCCGGTGCCGATTTCGTCCAAATCGACGAATCCGACGTGGATAAGCTGCTCGCCGTCTACATGGGCGCGGGCAACGACGAGTTGACCATCCGGAACAGCTCCGCCAAGAAGGCCCTGCTGTTCGGCGGCCCCGGCCTCGACGACCTGCTACTCGACAACGTGGACGCGGATGAATCCCACGTCTTCGAGTTCGAGGACTAGGCCGAACCGCTCTTTGCGAACTAAGCCAGCGCCGCGCGGGCCTGCGCAACCACGTCGCGCAGGCAGCCGGGAGAGAAGGGGCTGACCAGGCCGGCCGAGCGAGCGAGGTCCTGGAACGGAGCCTCGCCGCCGCGGGCGCAGAGCCTGTCGTACGCCGCGAGCGTTCCCTGCGGGTCCCGCTGCGCCCGCACCCAGAGCTGCAAGGCGCAGGTCTGCGCCAGCGTGTAGTCGATGTAGTAGAACGGCGACAAGTAGATGTGCCGCTGGAATTGCCAGAACCCGCCACTGCCCACGTGCGGCAGGTCGCCGTAGTCGCGCCACGGAAGATAGAGCCGCTCCATCTCCTGCCACATCGCGTGCCGCTCGGCCGGCGCGGCGTCCGGCCGCGCATAGACCAGGTGCTGGAAGTGATCGACCGCGACGCCGTAGGGAATGAACAAGAGGCCCTGCGTCAGGTGCAGCTTGCGGAACCGCTCCGCGTCGGCCTCGAAGAACTGCTCCATGTGCGGCCAGGTCAGGAACTCCAAGCCCATCGAATGAATCTCGCACGACTCGTACGTCGGCCACAGATAGTCCAGCAGCGGCTGCTGCCGGCTGGCATACGCCTGATAGGCGTGGCCCATCTCGTGCGTGAAGACCTCCACGTCGTGCTTGGTGCCGTTGAAGTTGGCGAAGATGAACGGCAGCCCGTAGCTGGGAAACGCCGTGCAAAAGCCGCCGGGGCTCTTGCGGTCGCGGTTCTTCAGGTCCGTCAGCCGCGACTGGCGCAAGAGCTGGAAGAATCCGCCCAGGCTCTGGCTCATCGCGTCGAACATTTTCTGGGCCCGCTCGACCATCCAGTCGTGGTCGCCGTGCGGGAGAGGATTGCCGCGCGGGTCGTGGACTGCGTCGTCCCAATACATCAGCCGCTCGACGCCCAGCGCCGCGGCCTGCTGCCGGCGAATTTCGGCCGCCAGCGGCACCAGGTGCTCGCGGACCTCGGCCCGAAACCGCTCGACGTCGGCCTGCGAATAATCGACCCGCTTCATCCGCTTGTAGCCCAGGCCGATGTAGTCCGCAAAGCCCAGCTGCCGGGCCATGTCGTGGCG
Organism: Pirellulaceae bacterium; assembly: GCA_035649715.1. Classification (GTDB taxonomy): domain Bacteria; phylum Planctomycetota; class Planctomycetia; order Pirellulales; family Pirellulaceae; genus CAYLLN01. Next base: position 1,349 of record DASRJB010000089.1, on the reverse strand, counting down.
CAGCTTCACCAGGTCGTCGAAAATCCGATCGAGAGCCGGCCGGTTGTCTGCGAACCACTGCCAGCGGACGCGCTCGGCATCGTGGCGCGTCTGGCGGTCGGCGTCCTCGCGGAACTTGACGATGCTCGACAGGTTGTGCTTCTCGCCGCGGAATTCCACCTGTGCGGCCGCGGTCAGCTCGCTGTACTCGGCTTGCAGCTTCGACTCCCGCACCAGGTGCTGTTCGATCTTGGGATCGAACGCCATCACGTCCGCCTCCCACAAAGCAAACGCCTGCGGGCCGAACTTCCTCTCCAGATCTTTGCGGTGCGGGCTGGCCAGCAGCAGCCGCTTGATCCGCACTTCCAGGTCCGTCAGCCGCGGCGTGATTTCGTCGCAATACTCGCGGTCGGCCTTGAACTGCGGGTCGGCGGTGTCCTGATTGAATCGCAGATAAACCAGCGACGACCACGTTTCCAATTCGCGCCGCAGCTGGTCCCACCGCTCGACCACGCCGATCGCCGCCGCCGCCTGCGTGGCCACCGCCAGTTCCGCCTCCAGCGCTTTGTACTTCGCGGCCACTGCATCGTACTGCGGACGTTCGGCCTTCAGGTCGTCGATGGTGAGCATAGGTCGGTGCGTCACTGTAGGGTAGGACGAGCGAGCGACAGCGAGCGCCGGCCCACCATCAGCGCCCTCATGGTGTGCCGTCGGCCGCCGACCACCGCTTCGCGGCGGTGCCCGCCTGGTCACACCCTACAGTCGATATAATGTAGCCAATGAAGCGCCCTGCGATGTTAGTTGACTGCATCACCTCGCCCGACGATCCGCTGCTGGATAGGTTTTGCGCTAAGCTCGCGGAGTTAGCGCCACAGTTGGAGAAGCTGGGGGCTTGGCCGGGCGAGCAATTGCGGCTGTGTGGCGAGGCGGGCGTTCACGAGTGGTTCGTCGGCAGCCCGCACGGCGGGCAGGGTTGGAGCGAAGCGGACGTGCTCCGCGGCTATGTGAAGCTGGCGGCGGCCTGCTTGACCACGACGTTCGTGCTCACGCAGCGCACCGGAGCGATGACCCGCATTGCGGCCGGCGACAGCGATGTTGCCCGCGAGCGACTGCTGTTTGACCTGGTCGAGGGGCGCTCGTTCGCCACGGTCGGCATTTCGCACCTGACGACCAGCCGGCAGCACGTCGCGCCCGTCATGCGGGCGGAGGAGCGCGGCGAGGATTTCATTTTGGACGGCTATTCGCCTTGGGTGACCGGGGCGGAGCACGCCCAGCATATTGTCTTGGGCGCGACGCTGGCCGATCGGCGGCAGATTCTCGTGGCGTTGCCGACGGACCTGGCCGGCGTGCGGATTCCGCCCGCGCCGGAG
>DASRJB010000088.1:0-4664 GCA_035649715.1 Pirellulaceae bacterium | reverse complement strand
CTGGTGGCGGTGGAGTGGGCGCGGGCTCAGGCTCGGGAGCGGGGGGAGGCGGAGTCGGAGCCGGAATGGGCGGCGCCGGTGTAGCCGCCGGCGCGGGCGCCCTTGGCGGCGCAGGCTGTGGCGGCACGGGCTGCAGCGGCTGGACCTGGGCCACGCTCGGCTGGCTGCCGAAACGGTTGCCGAAAAAGTACAACAGCGCGACGACGGCCACAATCGTCGTCAGAATTGCCGAGCCGACGATCCATATCGCGCCGTAATCGTCCGGCGGGGACTCTGGCTTCGCCTGGCCTCGAAACGCCGGCGGCCGCGGCTTGGCGGCGGCTGGCGGGCTTTCCGCCGGCGCGGGAGCGGCCTTGGGCGGAGCGGGCTGAGTCGCGTCCTTGGCGCAGGCGACCGTGCTCGTCGCGCTCTTTGAAGCGGCCGCGGGAGCTGGGCCGCCGCGCGTCAGCCGGACGACCGATTCCTCCAGCCGCGAGGGGTGGACGTGCTGCATCATCCGCAGCCAGCGGCGCACGGCGTTGCCGCTGGCGGCCGGCCCGAGGGCGGAGAACTCCTTGGTAAAGGCGACGCGGATTTGCTGCCAGAGCTGCTCGTCGTAGTGCTGGCGGGTCTGGGGGGACGAGAAGACTCCGATGGCCTGCTGGATTCGCTCCTGCACTTGTTGGGACCGCGCGCCCAGCTCCGCCCGCCAGTGCCCCTGATAGCCGCGGGCCTCGGTGGCCAGTGCGCTCAGCGCGGCGACGACCTCCTCCGCGCGGGGATGAAAGCGGGCCTGCCCGGCCAGCTCATAGAAATCCGCCGGCTGCTCGCCCGACTCGATCCAGCGTGCAGCGAGGCTCATGGGAATCGCGCGGGAAAGCAGGATGAGAGGCCGCGCAGCCGCTGGGCCGCAAGCCGCCTATATCCCGATTCTCGGCACGGCCCGGCCGAATGCAAGTTGCTGTGGGACGGATTGTCAATCCGTCCACGCTCGGCCGGATTAACAATCCGGCCTACGCTTACGAGCCGCCCGCCCCGGTCTGCCACCAGGGATAGTTGCCGAACCGCGTGAGCTCCACGTACAGCAGCGTGCAGGCCACGACGATCGCGCAGAACGAGAGAATCAGCATGACCGTGTAGACGTTCGTGCCGGGCTTCTCTGCGATCGGCTGATTAGCTGAACTTGGTAGTGACACGGTCGCCTCGTTTGATCTGTCCGCGCTGGAACTCTTTCTGAACCTGGCCGACGGCGCGGTCGGGACCGGTCTTGCGAATGACGATCCGGCCGAGATAGGTGTTGTCGCGATAGATGTCGAGCGTGTGGCCGATTTTCAGGCCGTCGTCGTTGCCGATCGAAATCTCGATCAGATCCTTGTCGCTGACTTCCAGGACGATGCCTTCGACCCGCGGCGGAATGTGATCGACCAGGCTCGTCTCGGTGAGGCCGTTCTTGGTCATCACTTCCTTCATCTTGGCCATGTGGAAGGTCGCCTCGCGCAGCCGCTCGTCGAGAATCTGCTTCAGGCTTTCGGCCTGATTGAGGTCGTCCGTCAGCTTGACGACGCGGTTGAACTGCACATCCAGGTCGCGCTGCACGGTCCGCAATTCGTCGCGGAGCTTCTTGGTCTCGGTCTCCAATGCCAGTAAGCGCTGCTGGGCTGCTTCGGCCTCGGCGACGGTCTTGGTGTGCTGGGCCGAGATGTTGTCGAGCTCCTGCTGCTTGGCGACGAGGTCGGTCTCGGCCTTCGTTGCCCGCTGCTGCAGGGCAGCCAGCACCGACTTGCGGGCGGCCTGTTCCTGGGCCAGTTCATTCCTGAGCCGCTGCTCGAGCGCCTTGGCGTCGTTTTGCGCGGTCTTTAGTTCCGCCAGTTCCTTCGTGAGTTTGCCCGCGTGATCCTTCCATTGCTTGTGCGTGGCGAAGACCATCATGGAAAAGGCCATGAACATGATGCTCATCACCAGAATGAGCACCGTGAAGATCTTGCCGACAAGCGTCATGGCTCACCGTCCCCTGAATGGTCGATAGGCACTTCGAGCGAAACTTCTCTGGCAGCAAGCAGTTAGGATGGCTGCGGGTGGGCCCGCAGGCCGAGAGAAGCCGGTCCGAAGTTACCCCCGCAGTATAATTCCGGGCCAAAAGAAAAGTCAACGAATCGCGGCAAAATCGGCAGTCTGCGTGACTTGGGAGGGTACTCGCCTGCGGGCTGCTCAATCTTGGCCGCTGCCCATTTATTCGATGCCGAGCAGTCCGGTTATTCCGCCCGGCGGCGAAATCCCGCGAGTGCCAGGCCGGCACATGCCGCGGCGCAAATCCAGGCTGGCCAGTCGCCGATCAGGCTGTACGGGCTGGCGCGGCCGTCCGCCTGAATCTCCGCATATAGGACCTGGGGCGTGCGCTTCTGGCCCCGCTGGCGGACGACGCCGCTGGAGTCGATCCAGGCGGAGATGCCGGTGTTCGCGGCGACCAGTAGCGGGCGGCGGTTTTCGACGGTGCGGAAGATGTTCGAGCGGAAGTGCAGGTCGAGGATCGCCGAGCCCCAGAACCAGCCGTCGTTGCTGACGTTGACAATTACATCAGCTGGCGTGCCGCGGCGCGACAGCTCCCGCAATTGGCCGCGAACCAGGTGGGGGACCGTGCTCTCGAAGCAAATATTGGGGCTCATCCGCAGGCCGCCGGCCTCGAACACCCGCGGCCCGTCGCCGCGCGACAGGCCCATGCCCAGCGGCTGGATCTTGTAGAGCCAGGGAAACGCCTCGCCGAAGGGAATGTACTCGCCGAACATCACCGGATGCGTTTTGTAATAGCGGCAAGCCATGTCGCCGCGCGGATCGATCACGAGGGCCGCGTTGTACATTCGCGGCTGCGCTGGCCCATAGACGAAGCTCGTGCCGCAAACCAGCAGCCGCGTGCCCGCCGCTCCCGAGTTCGTATTGGCATTGGCCCGCAACGCTTCGCCGGCGAGCAGGTCGCGCAGCTGCCGCTGGGCGACGTCCGCATTCGAACGCAACTGCGAGACCGACATATTCGGGAGCGGTGCGAGGGGCTCTTCGATCAGCACTTCGGGCGCGGGAAAGCTCGACTCGGGCCAGACGACCAGGTCGAGGTCCGCCCTGCCTGCGACGGCCTGGTCCGTCAGCTGGCGATAATGCTCGAACGTTTCGGCGCTGCGATCCTCGCCAAATACGGTGTCCAGCGCTCCTTGGAGGAGCGCAACCTTGGCGGTTGGACCGGCAGCCGTTTTCTGCGCCAGCCGCCAGTTGCCGTAGAGCAGCGTGGCGAGCATCACGGCGGCGATGAGCAGCGGCGGCCAGACAACGCTCCACGTCCGCGCGGGCTGTGGGCCGCTGCGCGGACCACAGGCACCCGCAACTGGAATCAGCATCGCCAGGCAGGCGGCAACGAACATGAGGACGAAGCTCAGCGTGTAGCCGCCGGCCAGATCGGCCACTTGAATGAGCAGCGGAATCTCGGCCTGGGTGTGGGCCAAGAGTCCGTTCGAGAATCCTGTGACCAGATGCCCGCGGAGCAGCTCCAGCCCGACCCACACGACGGGTGCACTGGCGACGAGCGGCGCTTTCAGGCGGTGAACGGCCACCCGCGTCAGCCCGATGAACACGGGCAGATAGACGGCCAGGTAGAGCGACAGGGCAATCCAGCCGCCGTACAGCGCCGGATGGGCCAGGCGAATGCCCTGCAGCACAAGCAGCCAATGGAAACTGCCCGCCAGCCAGAGCATGAAGTAGGGCCGCCAGCCGGGCAGCGCCGGCAGCCGGATGAGCCACAACCAAGGCACCGGCGCGAGCCAGGCGAGCAGCGGCCAGTTGAGCGGCGGAAACGCGGCCCAGAGCAGCAGCGCCCCCGCCGCGCCGCAGCCCAGGGTGGTCAAAAACTGCGGCCGCCAGCGCGCCGCGGGCTCTGCCTCCTGCGGCGCTGCGGCGCTAGGGCGTGCGAGCGATCGGCGTGGCGCTGCTTTCAACATGTCGGATCTTCGGCCGCGCCCACTCGTTGTCACTCCGGACGCCGCCAGTCACAATGCAATAGTGAGTTCTTTACTGTAATGCTCCGCCGCCGGCCGCTCCTATGGCAAAACGCTCGTCCCGCGTGACCGTTCCGGAGTTCATCGCCTTCAAAACCGCAGGCCGGCGGATCAGCATGCTCACGGCCTACGATTATCCTACGGCGGCGCTGCTCGACGGGGCGGGGATCGACGCGATTCTCGTCGGCGACAGCATGTCGATGGTCGTGCAGGGGCACGACACCACGCTGCCCGTCACGCTCGACGAGATGATCTATCACGCCGAGATGGTCGGCCGCGCGGTCGAGCGGGCCCTGGTCGTCGTCGATCTGCCCTTCCCGACCTACCATCTGGGCGTCCACCGGGCCATCGAGAGTGCCGGGCGGATTCTCAAGGAGGCCCGCTGCCAGGCCGTCAAGCTCGAAGGCGGCGCCGACCAGGCCGACGTCATCCGCGGTCTGGTCAGCGCGGGCATTCCCGTCATGGCGCACGTCGGCTTGCGGCCGCAGAGCGTCCACCAGATGGGCGGCTACCGCGTCCAGCGCGACGCGCAGCGTCTGATGGCCGACGCCGCCGCGGCCCAGGAGGCCGGTGCGTTCGCGATCGTCGTCGAGTGCATCCCGGCGTCGGCCGCGGCAGAAATTACGCGCAGCTTGAAAATTCCGACCA
>DASRJB010000087.1:0-2754 GCA_035649715.1 Pirellulaceae bacterium | reverse complement strand
TCAGTTCGATCCGCAGTGCGACCTGCTCGAGCAAGCGGCGGCCGATCCTCGGCGCTGCATCCGGTCGCGCGGACGCCACGATGGTCAGCGGGGCATCAACCACCGCCAGCAATCGCTCGACCAATGCCAGCGTCGTCGGCGCGGCGCGATCGAGATCGTCCAGCAGCACCGCCGCCGAGACTCCCTCGAAACGCAGCTCCGCCAGGCGATCGACCAGCCGCCGCCACAGCACGAGCCGCTCGCCGCTCTCGGCGACCCCCAGCGCTTCGGCCAGCGCGGGCAGCACGTGCTCTTCGCCGGCTGCCGCGGCCGCGATGCGGCAGGCGAGCGCGCCGGCGCGGGTCGCCCGTTCGGCAAAGACCGCCAGCACCGCCGACTTGCCGCTGCCGCACTCACCCAAGAGCAAGCCCAGCGGGCTGCGGCTGCTCAGCAGAAAATCGAGTCGGGCCAGCGCCTCGGCATGCACCGGGCTGGCCGCCAGCGACTCGCGCACCGCCCTTGCGGAAAATGGCGAACGGGCAAAGCCCCAATAAGCCTCGTACATGGCCAGTCCTTTATCCGCGCAGACTTCAGCGTATCTTGTTACCCATCGGCAGAACCGCCGCCGAACTTGAAGGCGGGTCGGTGGTCGGTGGGTACGACCCACCGACGAACCGACCACCGACCGACCGACCACCTGCACATGTCCGACCGCTTCTTCGCCAATGAGCCCATCACCGGCCTCCGCGCCGCACTCGCCGGCGACGAGGCCCGGCACCTGGTGGGCGTGATGCGGGCCAAAACGGGCGACGAGGTCGTACTCTTCGACGGCAGCGGCGCGGAGTTCGCCTGCCGCGTGCTGAAGGTCGGCAAGCAGCAAGTCGAGCTGGAGATCATCGAGCGCCGCGAAGTCTCGCGCGAGCTGTCGGTGGCCGTTACGCTCGCCGTGGCACTGCCGAAAGGGGAGCGGCAAAAATGGCTCGTCGAGAAGGCAACCGAGCTGGGCGTCACGCGAATCGTCCCGCTGACCACCCAGCGGGGCGTCGCCCAGCCGACCGACGCCGCGCTCGCCCGGCTGCGGCGAACCGTGATCGAAGCCTCCAAGCAATGCGGCCGCAACCGGCTCCTGGAAATCGGCAGCCCGGCGGATGCCCTGCAGTTCTTTGCTTCTGCTCCCACCGCCGCCCTGCGGTTGCTCGCCGAGCCGGGCGCTGCGCCGCTCGGTGAAGTCGCTGCCCGCAGCCAGGAGATCGTCGCCGCTGTCGGCCCAGAAGGGGGCCTCACGCCGCACGAACGATCCGCCGCGCTGGCTGCCGGCTGGCAGCCGGTCTCGCTGGGACCGGCCATCCTCCGCGTCGAAACCGCTGCCATCGCCATAGCGGCCTGGGCGGCGACAGCCGACCGCCTTAACGCAAAGGAGCAAGGAGGCAAAGACGCAAAGCAAGATGCAGACAAAGGACGCAGCCTATAATCTGTCTTGGTTCCCTCCGCGCCTTTGCGTTAATCGAATAGGCGCCGCGTTTCAGAAAGGTCTGTCGATGCGATATCTCGGTGGTCTGGCGGCATGCTCGTTGTTCGTCTTGTCCGCGGTGGGTCAGGCCCACGAAGGCGGGGCGCATTCCGCTGCCGCTGTGATCCGCTCGATGAAGAGCGGCCCCTGGTCGGCTGCCGAGACGTGGGAAGGCGGCAGGGTCCCGGCGGCCGGCGCGCGGGTGCTGATTCGCCCGGGACACCAGGTCACCTATGACATGAAGAGCGACGCGGCGATCCGCACGGTGCAGGTCGGCGGGACGCTCGCGTTTGCCCGCGACCGCGACACGCTGCTCAATGTCGGCCTGCTGCGGGTTTCGCCCGGCGAATCGTTCAGCGAAGAGGGTTTCGACTGCGACGCCCACCTGCCGGCAAAGACGGCCGAGGCCGACCGCCCGGCGCTGCTGGTCGGCACGGCCGCCGAGCCGATTCATGCCGGCAAGTCGGCCGTCATCCGCCTGACGTATCACGACGGGATGAGCCGGGACTCCTGCCCGGCCATCGTCTGCTGCCAGGGGCGAATGGAGTTTCACGGCGTGCCAATCGCCCACACCTGGACCAAGCTCGTCGCACCCGCCGCCGCGGGCGACACGGCGATCGCCACGCTCGATCCCGTCAGCGACTGGCGGGTCGGCAACCGGATCATCCTCACGGCCACGACGCGGCAGAACAAGCTCAAGAAAACCTTCCAGCCGACGCTCCGCGGCGGAGCTGTGCAAACCGAAGAGCGGCTGATCGCGGCAGTGGATGGCAACCAGCTGACGCTCGACAAGCCGCTGGCCTTTGCCCATACCGCCGAGGGCGATTACCGGGCGGACGTGGCGAACCTGAGCCGCAACGTGGTCGTTGAATCGGCCGATCCCGCCGCCGCTCGCGGCCACACGATGTATCACCGCGATTCGACCGGCTCGATCGGCTACGCCGAGTTCCGCCACCTCGGCAAGGAGGGCGTGCTCGGCCGCTACAGCATCCACTTCCACCTGGTCGGCGACACGATGCGGGGAGCGAGCGTGGTCGGGGCCTCGGTCTGGGACAGCGGCAACCGCTGGATCACGATACACGGCACCAACTACCTCGTCGTCCGCGACTGCGTCGGCTACCAAAGCGTCGGCCACGGCTTCTTCCTCGAGGACGGCACCGAGGCCTTCAACGTGCTCGACCACAACCTCGCCGTGCAGGCCTACCTGGGCAAGCCGCTGCCCAAGCAGGTGCTGCCGTACGACAAAAACGACGGCTCCGGGTTTT
>DASRJB010000086.1:0-7001 GCA_035649715.1 Pirellulaceae bacterium | reverse complement strand
TTGCATCCTCGCGCAGCCGATTCGCGCCCAAACCGCCTATCCCATGCTGATGAGCGTGCGTCCGGTTGCGGTGCAGGTCGGGCAGACCGCGGAGGTGGAGGTCAAGTCGCGGTATTCGATGCATGGGGCCTACCAGGTGCTGGTGAGCGGCGAACGCGTCAGCGGCGAGGTCATCCTACCTGAGGTCAAGCAGGACGATCCGGCAAAGAAGCCGCCCGCCGATAAGCCGCTCGAGAAAATCAAAGTCACGTTCACGGCGGCGGCCGACGCCCTACCGGGAGTCCGCGACGTGCGGCTGGCGACGCCGCAGGGGGTGAGCACGGTGGGGCAGCTGGTCGTCGTTCGCGACCCGGTGATCGTCGAGAGCGGAAACAACGACACGCCGCCGCAGGCCCAGCAAATCGCCCTGCCGGCGGCGATCTGCGGCGCGATCGAGAAGAACGAAGACGTCGATTATTTCAGGTTCCAGGCGGAGGCGGGAGCTTCCGTGGCCTTCCTCGTCCGCTGCGCCCGCCTGGAGGACCGCATCCACGACCTGCAGACCCACGCCGATCCGATCATCACGCTCCGCACCGCCGCCGGCGCGACGCTGGCCGCCAGCGACAACACCTCCTACCACGCCGATCCGGTGCTGGCCTACAAGTTCGAGCAGGCCGGCGAGTACCTGCTGGAGATCCGCGACGTGCGGTATCAGGGCAATCAGTACTGGGAATACGTGATCGAGGCCGGCAGTCGGCCGCTGGTGGAGGTGACCTGGCCGCTGGCAGTGCGGCCGGGCGAAGAGAAGCAGCTGCAGCCGGTGGGTTTGCTCATTGCGGCTGACGCGAATTTGGCGTTCGCTGTGCCTGCCGATGCGCGGCCCGGCCTGGCGGACTTTCAGTTGCCCGTCGGCGGCGAGCTGACAAATCCAATCCCGCTCCTCGTGTCCGACTTGCCGCTGGTGAGCGAGTCCGATGCTCCGAACGACGCGCCGGATGCCGCCGTTGCCGTCAACGTGCCGGCGGGAATCAATGGCCGCGTCGAGCGCGATGGAGACGTCGATTGCTTCGCCTTCGACGCCAAGAAGGGCGAAGCGTTTTCGCTGGAAGTCGTCGCCCGCCGGGCCCGCTCGGCGCTCGATGCCCACCTGCGCGTGCTCGACCCCAAGGGCAAGCAACTGGCCCTGAACGACGACCTGCGCTTGGGCAAGCGCGGCTCGGCCGATTCCTGGATCGAGAACTGGACCGCGCCGGCGGATGGCCGCTACGTCGCCGAAGTCCGCGATGTGAACCTCCGCGGCGGACCCGATTTCCCCTATTTCCTGAAGATCACTCGCAGCGAGCCCTACTTCGAGCTGTTTCTCGACACCGACAAGACGCAGGTGTGCCCTGGCGGCTGCGGCGCGATCTTCGTCCGCATCGAGCGCAAGAACGGGTTTACGGGCGAGGTGCAGCTTGCCATGGACGGGCTGCCGCCGGGAATCACCGCGAGTTGCGGGCGGATTCTCGAAGGCAAAGGCCAGGACGGCTGCATCGTGCTGGAGGCCGCGGCCGACGCGAAGCTGGCCGTGGCGAATGTCGTCGTGACTGGCAAAGGCATTCATCAGGCGGACGGCAAGGAGCTGGAGCTGACGGCCGACGCCGTTCCCTATCAGGAGACCTACCAGCCCGGCGGCGGACGCGGCCATTGGCCGGTCGCGGCTCACACGGTCGCGATCAGCGAGCCGGCCGATATCCGCGGCATCACGCTCAGCACTTATGACATCACGCTCCAGCCCGGCGAGTCGCAGAAGATCGAAATCACCATCGACCGCGGCCCCGGCTTCGCCGCCAACGTCACGCTGGACATGCTGATGCGGCACCTCAACTCGACCTATGCCAATACGCTGCCGCCGGGCGTGACCCTGAACGACAAGGACGCCAAGTCGCTGCTGGCCGGCAGCGCGACGCAAGGCTTCCTGACGCTCACCGCCGCCAAAGACGCCGCTCCGGTGGAGAAGCAACAGGCCGTCGTCGTGGCCCACGTGGCGCTGAACTTCGTGATGAAGTGGACCTACGCCAGCAGGCCGGTGACGATCACCGTGGCCAGGCCGTAGCCGATGCTGCCAGCATCGATTGCCGACGCTGGCAGCGTCGGCTACGAGTCACCGCGTCGCCACAAAGAACAGCCGCACAAACGGCAGCAGCGTGACGCCGTTCGTGATCGGATACGCAGCCTTCAGCCGGCGATTCACCTCGCCCAGGAATTCTGCCGCCGACTCGTCGTCCAAGAGCGCCAAGAACGGTCGCAGCGCCGAGCCCTTGAACCACTCCAGCACCGCGTTCTCGCCGCGCAGCACGTGATAGTAAGTCGTCTGCCAGGCGTTGACCGCAAAGCCCAGCTCGATCAGCCGGTGGACGTACCAGTCGAGCGGCTGCACCGAATCGCGCGGCACGCCGGCCTCGCGTAGCTTGTCCGCCCACTCCGGCTCGCTGGCCGCGGCGTCGATCGCGGCGTGGGCCGGCATGTGGAAGAAGTCGGGAACTTGCACCGCCAGCGTGCCGCCCGGCGCGAGCATTCCGGCCAGCCGCGGCAGCAGCAGGTCGTGGTGCCGGACCCACTGCAGCGCCGCGTTGCTGAGGATCACATCGACCGGCTGCGGCGGCGTCCAGGACTCAATATCCGCCAGCTCGAACTCCAGGTGTCCGGCCACGGTCAGCGGCCGCGCCTGGGCCAGCATATTCGCCGAGTTATCGACGCCGATGAAGAGCCCCCGCGGCCAGCGGTCCGCAGCCGCGCGCGTCAAATGCCCCGGCCCGCAGCCCAGATCGACGACCAGCTTCGGCTGCTCGTGCCGAACTTGAGCCAACAAATCAAAGAACGGCCGCGAGCGCTCGTCGGCGAATTTCAGGTATTGATCGGCGTCCCACATCCCCAGTCCTCGACCGTTGAAACAGTTCTGACGATGGCATGGAGTTCAGCAAACGACTGCTGAATCCGCAAGCAGGCAGCGGAGAAACTCCGAATAGGCTTCCTTCATCGGCAGCTCGAGCAATGGCCGCAAACGGCGGCGCACGGCGACGGTGGCCGCGCCGGTGCGCGGGTTCGTGGCGGGCCGCTCGTATGTTTCCCAAGCCAGGCCGACGCCGCGGCGCTGCCACAGCGGGAGGTTGTTGAAGTTGACGCCCTCTTGAAACAGCAGTTCGTTTTTCGCCGCAGTGCTGAGCCGCTCCAGCCGGGCCGTGGCCGCGGCGGCATTGGCGCCTTGCCGGCGCAGGAGGCAATAACAGTGGGCGTTCAGTGCGTTGCGGTGGGCGTCTTCGCTGCGCCAGCGGAAGTAGTCCACGACCAGGTCCGCGGTTGGCAACTGGGAAAGCCGGCAATCGAAGACGGCGACCGATCCCAGCAGCAGCGAGAACCTGGCACTGGCTTCGCCCGAGAGGATCGACAGCAATTTGCGGTGCTTGCGGCCGAATTTGTCTTCGCCCGGCGCGAAGAGCAGCGAAATTTCGTCGCTCTCGGTGTAGCCGTAGAGGAAGCGGAAGCCGGAGGCCGTCATCAGGTGCTCCGCGGTCGCCAGCATCAGGTCGCGAAACCGCTCGTCGAACGGAGCGGCAAACGCGTGCGTTTCTTTGGTCAGCCGCGTGAAGCCGCGGCCATCGAGTCGGGCCACCAGGAACAGTCTCGGCAGCACCCACTGGTCGGCGGCGGTCTCAAACACGCGCAGGCGGGCATCCAGCTCGTCAAACTTCATCGCGCCACTCCTGGACTGCAAAGGCCCCCTCGCTGGTGATCCTGACGTAGTGCAACTCGTCGAAGCCCTCGTCGTAGGCGGGCAGTTCGAGCCGCCCGGCCGTTCCCAGCAGGCCGGCCAGCGGAATCTGCTGCTCGGCCGGCCGCTGCAGATTACGGCGATGGCAATTCTCCACGCGCGAATGGAAGTAGTAGCCAAGAGCGCGATAGCCGGCCTGCATCGCCAGGGCGATGTAAGCCGCCCGATCCGCACGGGCGGGGTTCGTGTTATCGACGACCAGCGGCCGTCTCTGGGCGATGCACTCGGCCAGCAGCGTTCGCTCGCGATGCCGCGTCTTCAGCACGTCCAGACTGACGTGAGCGTGCGACGGCGCGAAACGCTGGCGATAGAACGTCGATTTGCCCGCCCCTTGCAGGCCGATCAGGATGACGGCTTCCACGGACGGCAGGACAGCCGGCTGCAAAGGTTGGTTCGCAGCGGCTTTTGTAGGACAGGCCGGAGGCCCGCCCTACGGCTAGCGGTCGATCTCGCCCATCACAATGTCGAGCGAGCCGACGATGGCGGGCACGTCGGCGATGAGGCAGCCGCGGCAGAGCTCGTGGGTGACCGAGAGGTTGCAGAAGCAGGAGCTGCGGGCGCGGGCCCGCCAGGGAATCGAGCTGCCGTCGCTGACGATGTAGAAGCCCATCTGGCCGCGCGGAGCTTCGGTCTCCAGGTAGGCCTCGCCCTTGGGCAGCTTCTGAGTGAGCTTGATCGGCTCGCCCCAGGGGCCCTGCGCCGTGCTGTAGCGGTCGATCGCCTGCCGCACCAGATCCACCGCCTGCACGACCTCCAGCATCCGCACGTAGAACCGGTGCCAGCAGTCGCCCAGCACCGTTTCCTTCGGCACCCGCGGGTAATCGTGGTCCTTGGGATAGTGTCCGTTGCGCTGCACGATGATCTCGAAGGCGTAGCCGTCGTACATCTCCGTGTACCGCTCTTCGCCGTCGCGGCGCAGGTCGTAGTCGATGCCGCTGCCGCGGAGGACCGGGCCCGTGCAGCCGTAGTCGAGAGCCATCTGCGGCGAAAGCAGGCCGATGTTCGCGGTCCGCTTGACGAAGATCGCGTTGGTCGTGAGCAGGGCGTGATATTCCTGGATCACCGGCTCGAACTGGTCGAGAAACGCCGAGCACTTCTGCAGCCAGCCGCGGGGCAGATCGGCCGTCGCGCCGCCGGGCGTCAGATAGCTGTAGGTCAGCCGGGCGCCACAGGCCTCTTCGAACAGGTCGAGGATCTTCTCCCGTTCGCGGAAGGCGTACAGAAACGGGCTGAACGTGCCCAGGTCCAGGCCGTAGGCCCCCATGCCGACCAGGTGGCTGGCGATCCGCTGCATCTCGGCGATGATCACCCGCAGGTGCCGGGCTTTTTCGGGAATCTGATAGTTGAGCAGCTTCTCGACCACCAGCGACCAGCCGAGATTCATGCTCATCCCGGCCAGGTAGTCCATCCGGTCGGTGTAGGGAATCCACTGCCGCGGCGTCAAATTCTCGCCGATCTTCTCGGCGCTGCGGTGCAGGTAGCCGATGTGCGGCTGCGTCTCGGAGACGATCTCGCCGTCGGTCCGCAGCACCAGCCGCAGCACGCCGTGCGTGCTGGGATGCTGCGGTCCCATGTTGACGAGCATCTCGTCGGTGCGGACGTCGAATTCGACTACTCTCGGATCGTCTAACGTGAGGGGCATGGCTCTGGGGCGGATTCAGTGGTCAGTTGTCAGTTGTCAGTGGGGGCGACGATCGCGTTGACGCGGCTGGCCGGGATCGGCCTATCGACTTCAAATAGGCATTCAGGCGCGGGCCAAGCTCGTCGAGCAACGGCCTGAGTTGCTCGATCTGCCGCTGCGATAACAGTTTTCTTCGAAACGCTCGGCGCAGCCAGTGCTTTGTTTCATTCAACGAGCCGCGGGCGATGCGAATGAATCGCCGATGTTCTTGAAAGGAGCCGCGACCGTCGCCTTCGGCTATGTTCGCTCCAATGCTGTCAGCCGCGCGAACTAGTTGCTTTCCGACGGTATCCCGCGCGAAAGGTCTCCAGCCGTTAGCCACATCCCAAATGGCGTCTGCGATCTCCTCGGACAACCGATAGACGCGCAAGTTTTCAAAGTTGGAGCGTGCCACGATGTGCCTTCGTCAGAAGCAGATTCAGATTCACCCTCCGCGTCCCTCCAACTGACCACTGACCACGGACAACTGACAATAGCCTACCTGCCGCGTATCCCGTGATACTCCAGCGGCATCTCGTAGTCTTTCCGCAGCGGATAGCCTTCCCAGTCTTCGGGACAGAGAATTCTTCGCAGGTCGGGGTGGCCGGTGAAGCGGACGCCGGAAAGGTCGAACACTTCACGCTCGTGCCAGTTCGCGCCGGACCAGACGCCGCTGACGGTGGGCACTTCGGGCAATTCGCCCTCCTCGTCGTTCTTCCACCGCGGCAGGATCACCTTCAGCACCAGCGAGTGCTTCTTGGTCACGCTGGACAGGTGATAGACGACCTCCGTGTGCGGCTGAAACGCAGCCTTGGCGGCCTTCTTCGGATCGGGCTCGAAGTAATCGACGCCCGAAATGCAGTTCAGCAGCTCGAAGCTCAAGTCTGGCTCGGTCTTCAGATACCGGCAGACTTCCACGAGCCCTTCCGGCTTGACTTCGATCCAGGGATCGATGGCCTCGTTGTTTGCTCCGGCGATCTTGTCGCCGAACTTCTGCTGGAGACGGTTGAGGAGGGTTGGGCCAGCCATGATCGAGGCAATGTCGAATGTCGAAGAAACGTCGAAAACTTACGCGGAGAGCGCCGCGGCTTCCTGCTCCAGCGGGTCGTCGCTGCCGGGCAGCGCGGGCGGTGCGGCGGCGTGGGCCTGGCCGACGGCCCGGACCCAGTCGAGGTCGCCGCGCCGCCAGACGTAGGCAAAGCCGATGAGCAGCACGGCGAAAAACGCCGCGATATCGACCACCGTCACCCAGGCCAGCTGCCGCGCTCCCAGATGTATCACCTGGTCGGCCCGGGCCAGGTCGTCGGCCACCGTCACTTCCGCCGCGAGCGAGGGGGGCACCTCTTGCGGCGCGGTCGGATTGCGGACGCCCAGTTCCTTGTACAAGTCGGCTGCCGGCTTCGTCAGGGTGACCGCGCCATTTTCGGCCCGCTGGACCACCTGGAACTGCGGATCCATCAGGTTCGTCGATTTGCCGAAGACCGCGGCCCACGGAAAGAAGAACGCGACCTCGACGTCGAAGATGATGAACAGCAGGGCCACCACGTAGAA
>DASRJB010000085.1:0-5397 GCA_035649715.1 Pirellulaceae bacterium | reverse complement strand
CGCCGTTCCGCGACGGCAGCGGCCGATTGGAACTGGCCCGCGCGATCACTGCACCGGCCAATCCGCTGACGCGGCGGGTCATCGCCAATCGGCTGTGGATGCATCATTTCGGGGAGCCGCTGGCGCTTTCGCCCAGCGATTTCGGCATTCGCAGCGAGCCGCCCAGCCATCCTGAACTGCTCGATGAACTAGCGACGCGGCTCTTGGACGCCGATTGGTCGCTCAAGGCCCTGCATCGCGAGATCGTCAATTCGGCTGCCTACCGGCAGGTGAGCGGCGACCGCCCGGAGTGCCGCGCGACCGATCCGGAAAACCGCCTGCTGTGGCGAATGAACCGTCGCCGCCTGGAGCTGGAGGCTGTTCGCGATACGCTGCTGGCATCGGCGAGCCAGCTCGACACGGCGATGCATGGCCGCCCCGTCGAGCTGACGAAGTCGCCGTTTCCGCACCGCCGCGCCGTCTATGGCTTCATCGACCGCCAGGACTTGCCCAACCTGTTCCGCGTTTTCGACATCGCCAGTCCCGATCAAAGCAGCCCCCGCCGACCGCGGACGACTGTCCCGCAGCAGGCGCTGTTCCTGATGAACTCGCCCTTTGTCATCGAGCAGGCGCAGGCCCTCTCCGCCCGTCCCGAAATCGCCGCGGCCGCCGACAGCTCCGCCCAGGTCGCCGCGCTCTATCGCCTGGTCCTCCACCGCCCGCCCGACAGCGAGGAACTCGCCATCGGCCGCGACTTTCTGATCGCGGCCCAAGCTCAGCCGGACACAAAGCTCGCGCCGCTGGCCCAATACGCTCAATTGCTGCTGCTCACGAATGAGGTGATGTATGTCGATTGAGCGACTCTGCTTGCTCACCCGCCGCGAGCTGCTCCGCCGCTCGGGTACAGGCCTGGGTATGGTCGCGCTGGCAGGCGTGTTGTCGGACGCCGGAGTGCTGCGGGCGGCGACGCCGCCCGCGGCGGGCGAGGAGGGTTACAAGAACCCGCTGGCCGAGCGGCATCCGCACTTCGCGCCGAAGGCGAAGCGGATGATCCACCTGTTCATGAACGGGGGCCCTTCGCACGTCGATACCTTCGATCCCAAGCCGAGCCTGACGAAATACGCCGGCCAGGCGCTGCCGATGCCGAACCTGGCCACCGAGCGGAAGACGGGTGCGGCATTCGCCTCGCCTTTCCAGTTCCAGAAGTACGGCGAGAGCGGCACCGACGTCAGCGAGCTGTTTCACCACACGGCTCAGCACATCGACGACATCGCCGTCATCCGTTCGATGCATGCCGACGTTCCCAACCACGAGCCCTCGCTGATGCTCATGAACTGCGGCGAGTCGCGGCTCGTGCGGCCGAGCCTCGGCTCCTGGCTGACTTACGGCCTGGGCACGGAGAACCTCAACCTGCCCGGGTTCATCGCCATGGTCCCCGGCGGATATCCGATCGTCGAGACGCAAAACTGGCAGTCGGCGTTCCTGCCGGGCGTCTATCAGGGCACGTACGTCAACACGCAGTTCGCCGAGATCGAGAAGCTCGTCGAAAACGTCCGCAACCACTGGCTGCCGGCCGAAGCCCAGCGGCGGCAGCTCGACGCTCTCGCCGCTCTCAACCAGCACCATAAGCAGCAGCGCGGCTTCGACCCGGCCCTCGACGCGCGGATCCACAGTTTCGAGCTGGCTTACCGCATGCAGCGCGAGGCCACCGAAGCCTTCGACGTCAGCCGCGAGCCCCAGCACGTGCTCGACGCCTACGGCGAGGGGACGCAAGCCCGGCAAATCCTCATCGCCCGCCGCCTGCTGGAACGGGGCGTGCGGTTCGTCCAGGTCTGGCACGGGCAGGGCCAGCCCTGGGACAACCACGACGACATCGCCGTCAATCACAAGAAGCTCGCCGGCCAGTGCGACAAGGCAATCGGGGCCCTCATCGCCGACCTCAAGCGGCTGGGCCTGTTCGAGGAAACGCTGATCCTCTGGGGCGGCGAGTTCGGCCGCACGCCGACCGTCGAGTTGCCGCAGGCCGGAGCGAACGCGGGTAAGATCAACGGCCGCGACCATAACCACTGGGGCTTCACCTGCTGGCTCGCGGGCGGCGGCGTCAAAGGTGGCCAGACCTACGGCGCGACCGACGAATTCGGTTTCAAAGCGGTCGAAAAACCGGTCCATGTCCACGATCTGCACGCCACGATCCTGAAGCTCATGGGCTTCGACCATGAGCGTCTGACCTACCGCTACGCCGGCCGCGACTTCCGCCTGACCGACGTGCACGGCCGGGTTATCCCAGAGCTCATCGCCTGAACGCCGGCTACGAACCGGCGGCCAGCGTCTCGATCCGCTTGATTTCATCGGGCGCGAGCTGGAAGTCGAAGATCGCCAGGTCCTCCCGCATGTGGTGGGCGTCGCTGGTGCCGGTGAGCGGCAACATGCCGATCTGCGTGGCGAAGCGGAACACGATCTGCGCCGCAGTGCGGCCATAACTTCGCGCGATCTCCGCCACGAAGGGATGCGCCAGCACTTCGCGGTTGGCGGTGAGCAGCGAAAAGCCTTGATAGACGATTCCATTGGCAGTGCAGAACTCGCGGACTGGCCGGTCCCACAACCGCGACGCGTAGCAACGGTTCTGCACGAACGTGGGCTGCACGCGGGCCTGGTCGCACAGCCGCGTCAGCTGCTCCAGGCTGACGTTGCTCGTGCCTAGCAGCTTGGCGCGGCCGCCGGCATGCAGCGCCTCCATCGCCCGCCAGGCTTCCCAGTCGGCAGCCGCCAGGCCGCTCCGCTGGGTGGGCCCGTGCAGGACGTACGAGTCGATGTAGTCGGTCGCCAGATGCGCCAACGAGCTGGCGAACGACTGCTCGACCTGCGCGGCGATCGCCGTCGCGGGGTCGTACGGCAAACGGTGGTCCTGCCCGCCGCGAAACGTGAACTTGGTCTGCAGGAACAGCTCACCGCGCGTCACTTCGCCGCGCTCCATCGCCGCGCGGATCGCCTCGCCGACCGCGGCCTCGTGATAGTGCCGCCGCTGGTTGGCCGTGTCGATTCCGCGGAAGCCCTGCGCAAGCGCCAGCTCAGTCAATTTCCGCGTGCGGTCTTCCTTCCAGGCCGTGCCATACAGGAACCGCGGAACACTTGCGCCGGAAACGGAGCTCCGTCCTTCTGAATTCTGCATTCTGCATTCCGCTCACAGCCCGGCCAACCGGCTCTCGGCGTCGCCGAACCGCGGCAGCGGGCAGCCCATGCGGTCCATCACCGAGAGATACAGGCTGCACAGCTTCCGGTCGTCGTCGTTCTTGTCGCGATAGTCGAGCACGCGGCCGGTTTCGATCGTGCCGCCGAGGCCGCCGACCTGCACGAGCGGCAGCTTCGTGCTGTCGTGCTTGCTGCCCGACCACATGTTCGACAGGAAGATCAGGCACGAGTGGTCGAGTACCGTGCCGCCCGCCTCTGGCATCGCGTCCAGCCGCTGAGCAAGGTACGCGAGCTGGCTGACATAATAGCGCGAAATCCGCTCGTACTCGTCGGAGAGGTCGTCGTGCGAGGCCGAGTGGTGGGCCTTGCGGGCATCCAGGAACGGATAGAACAGCCCGGAAATGTCGCGGCACAAGAGCAGCGTGGCCACGCGGGTCTTGTCGGTCTGAAACGCCAGCGCCACGATGTCACACATCAGCCGCATGTGCTCGCGGATGTCCTCCGGCAGACCGTTGTCGGGCCGCGACATGGCAACTAGCGGCCGGCTCTTGTCCGCAGCGCGATTCTCCGCTTTGATTTGGCCCGCGCGGGTGCGGCCCACGCGCTGCTCGACTTCGCGGACGCTCTGCAGGTACTCCTCGAGCTTGGCCTTGTCGGCGGCGCTCACCTGCCGGCTAAGGCTGGCGGCCTCCCCCATGACGCGGTCGAGCACGCTCTTGTTTCGCCGACTGCCACGGTTCTCCAGCAGGCTGTCGAAGGCCAGCGCGGGGTACACTTCCATCGGCACGGGCGACGTCTCGTTCTGCCAGGAGATGTGCGAGCTGTAGGCCATCGAGAAATTCGTCTCGTGATAGCCGGTGATCGGCTGCTCGCAGCCGAGGACGAGACTGGGCTGAACGGTCTGGTGCCCGATGGCGTTGGCCAGCACCTGGTCCATGGTGATGCCGCCGCGGAGCACCGCGCCTTTCTGCAGGGCCGCGCCGGAGAGAATGTTGCCCGTCTGGCCCGGGTGAATGCCGACGCCGGTGGCCGCCTTGTTAAAGAGGCCGCTGATCACGTTGAGCTTGCTCTTCAGCGGGGCGAGCGGCTCCAGCGTCGTGCCCAGTTCCATGGCCTCGCCAGAGCCCTTGGCCCACCAGTGGTCGGAGTTGATGCCGCAGGCCATGAACAGCGCGGCAAACCGCCGGGGAACCGCCGGGGCGCCGTCGGCCGCCGGCTCCGCGCCGAATACCGGCAGCGATTCCAGCCAGGGGAGCGCCATGGCGACGCCGGCCCCGCGGAGGATCGTGCGGCGGGACAGGTGCCAGTTTTTGAGCGTGCGGCTACTCATCGGTGTTGCCCCGTTTGGTCAAAAACTGCCGGCTGGTGACGATCGACTCGACCAAAACGCCGAAGCGATGATTATCCGCGGCGAGCCGGCGACGCATGGTATCGACCAAAGCGTCGTCGGAAGGCAAGAGCGATCGGCCCAACGCGTAGGATAACAGCTTGCGGCAAAGGTTATCAACAAACTCCTGCTCGCGCCGCGTGCGGAGGTAATGCTGCAAGCCTTCGACGCCGGATCCTTCGTAGCCCACGACTCCGTCGCGCGTTTCCCCCAGGGAATGGCGGGCTACGGGAGGAAAGCTGGCTCGCGTGTCGATCGGCCGGCCGCCCAGGTCCTTGAGCCGCCGCTCGCCGACCGGGCCAAAGCCTTCGAAGGCCAGGCCGATCGAGTCGAACCGCTGGTGGCAGCCGGCGCAGCTGGCGTGGTCGCGATGCCTGGCGAGCGTCTCGCGGAGCGTCAGCTCGCCGAGCTTGGCCTCATCGGCCGGCAATTCCGGCACGTTTGGCGGCGGCGGCGGAATCCGCTCGCCCAACAGGCGGCGGACGACCCAGTAGCCGCGCTTGACCGGGCTGGTGCGCAGACCTGGCGCGTTCTGCGTCAGGAAGACGGCCATTGGCAAGAGGCCCCCGCGACCGTAGCTCGTCGCATCATCAATCCGTACCCAGTCGTCCGCTCCGCCGCGAACACCGTCGATGCCGTAGTGCTCGGCGAGAATCGGATTGACGAACGTGTGCTTGCCGTACAGAGAGTCGAGCACCGAGCGATCGTGCTGGACGTTGTCCAAGAAGAAGCGGATCGGCTCTTCGAACATCGCCTCCCGCAGCTCGCTCGTGAATTGCGGGAAGCGGTCGCGATCGACGCTGTTGTGCGACTCGAAGCGGCGGAAGTCGAGCCAGTTGCCG
>DASRJB010000084.1:0-14464 GCA_035649715.1 Pirellulaceae bacterium | reverse complement strand
TGTCGAGGAGGCCGCCCTCGGCATGCACTTGTTCGGCAATCGGCCGCACCGGCGGCGCGCCGCGCTGCAGTACCGTCTGATGCCCCAGGCCAAACACCGCGCCCAGCGTGTGCCGCCGCTCGCCGACCGTAAAGATCTCGTACTCCGTGTTGAGCGGCCAGATGACGTGCCGCGGGGCGACCTCGATTAGCTTCGCGGCGACCGCCGGCTGGTTTTTGTCGCCCTGGCTCGGCGGCGTGTCAGACTTCGTGACCCAATAGGTCAGCGGAAAGGCGACGTTGAGGTCGTCGGCCAGCATCAGCGTCGGCAGTTCGTCCAGCGGACGGTGGACGTGCGTATCGCCCGAATACCAGCCGCGGTCCGCCATGTTCACCAGCCGCCGCAGGCGAACGTCCAGCTTCGCGCCCGCGTCGGCCAGCGTGACCTGTTCTTCGTGCGCGAGATACTCCTTCCCCTTTTCGACGGTGATGGTGTATTTGCCGGCGGGCAGCTCCGCCTCGAACGGATGAGCTGAGAGCGCCGTGTGGACTTCCGTGCTGTCGCCGCGGGAACGCTTGTAGGTCACGGCCTTGCCGTCAGCCGCGGCCGACCTGGCGAGGAACCATTCGCCTTTGTCGGATTGAATATAGATCCGGGCGGCGATCAGCTCGCCGGAAGCTTCGTCGCGGATTTCCCCGCGGAGGGTTGCGGCTAGCGCTGTAGCCGGCATGAGGATTGCAAAGATCGCGGCGATGCTCAAAGTGCGTTTCATCAGCGGCCTCCCGGAGCGCTCCATGGCGCTCACGGTAGCCCCCAGCGGCCGCGCCGGCAATCGGCCAAGAAACGCTGGCCGCCTAAAAAAACAGCGGGGCTGCGACCGGTGCGATCGCAGCCCCGCGTGTTGTTCCCTGGCGCCGGAGCGGTTTTGACGCCGCCCCGGCGCACAGTAAAAAGCTTCACCGGGAAGCACTCACCGGCGGAACTGACCCAGAAGTTCCGCCGGCAAGTTAAATGCTTCAACCCAGGAGGGAGGGCAGCAGCCGGTTCCCGCAAACCAACTGCCTCCGGTGAAGCTCCTCATTGATTGGGTGATGAGGCCGGAGGCAAATGCGGCAAGCTCTCTTACGCCGCGATTCTCCGGCACCTGGCGGCCGAGCGGCTTTCGCCCAGTCGGCCACAGGTGGGCGGGAAATTAGCGGCGCTCTCCGTGGCCGGCAATTGCAAATCTTTCAATTCCGGGGAACCTGCCGAAGATTCTTGCTCGCCCGCCGCCGCTCGCCGCAACCCATCCACCAGCCGCTCGAGGGCAAAAACCGTGTCCTCGACGGCCAGGCTGAATCGCCCCGGCCAAGGCTGGCAGGCCGTGGCGGCCACCACGCCCAGCGCTCCGCGCAGAAACGCCAGCTCGACGTCACACGGACCAGCCCCCAGGCACCAATAGACGTCGCCGGGCTGCACATCGTCGGCCGCCAGGCAGATGCGCTCGATTGTCGCCAGGTCGCCCGCATGAGGCGGAGTCTCGCTCAGCCGCAACCGGCCGCCGGTGAATTCCAAAAGATCGAGAAGGCAGAGGTGCATGGGAAATGCTCAAAGAACCCAAGAACCGAACTACCGAATTTGGTTCTTTGGTTCTTCGGTTCTTGGAAATTCGATCAACCAACGACTCGAAACCGCGGACGACAGTTTTCCGGCGGCTGCGGCTCATACAGCCATGCACAGGCAATCTCCCGGTCGTCGTGCGTGAGCTTCTGGCGGCCCTTCAGCTCGCTGCCACGCTCGCCGCGGCCGGCGATCAGCACGGCATCACCTGCCTGGGCCTGCGACAGGGCAAAGCGAATCGCGGAGGCGCGGTCGGGGAGGTTCTGCGCCTTGTGCGGCCTCTCAAAGCCGTCGAGCAGTTCGTGAATGCCTGCCAGAGGAGCAGTCTGCCCCGGCTCGCCGCTGGTGAGAATCGGCAGGTGGCAGCCGCGCTCCAGGACGCGGCCGAGCATCGCTCGGCGAGCGCCGTCGGCGCTTTCCCGCGGGCCGAACACGACCAGCACCCGCCCCGGGGTCACCTGCCGCAGCGTGGCGATTGACCGCGACAGCGTCTCCGGAGTCGCCGCGGCATCGACGAACACGCCGAAGGGCTGCCCGCATTCCAGTCGCTCCATTCGCCCCGGCACGCGTTCGACCGCCTCCAGGCCGCGAACGATGTCCTGCAGTTCCAGGCCCAGCGACAGGCCGACTGCCGTCGCGGCCAGGCAGTTGGCGACGTGATGATCGCCGATCATTCGCGTGCGGACGGGTGCGGAGTCTCCGCCCGCGGTAATCATAAAAGTCTGCTCGCAGAGGCTCCGTTCCAAGACCTGGCCGGTGATGTCGGCCTCGGCGTGCAGGGCGTAGGTCAGCGCCGCGCCGCCCAGCAGCGGCAGCAAGTTCCGGCAGCGATGGTCGTCGGCGCAGACGACTGCGACGCCGCCGGGCTTAAGGTGCCTGAATATGCGGCGCTTGATCTGGGCATAGGCCCGCGGCGAGTTGTGCTCGTCCAGGTGTTCGGTCTGAATGTTCGTCAGCACGGCCGCATCGAGGGCCAGCCCGCTGGTGCGGCGCTCGGCCAGCGCCCGGCTGCTCAATTCCAATACGGCCGACTGGCTGCCGGCAGACTTCATCCGCCGCAGCCACGCGGCGAACTCCGCGGCCGTCGGCGTGCCACTGGGAGCCACGCGCTGCACGACCGAGTCGCTGTGGCCGATGCTGGAGAGCACGCCGGCGCTCAGGCCGGCCGCTTCGAGCACCGAGGCCAACAAAATGCTCGTCACGGTCTTGCCGGACGAGCCCGTGACGCCGATCGTCGTCAATTCGCGACTGGGATGGCCGGCCAGGGCCTGGCAGACGCGGGCGAACGCCGCACGCGTGTCGCGGACGAGCACTTGCGGCGTTTCGACGGGCAGCATCCGTTCCGCGACGACGGCGACCGCGCCGCGCTCGATCGCCGCCGGGGCATGCTCATGCCCGTCGTCGTCGGCCGTAGTCAAAGCGAAGTAGATATCGCCGGGCCGGCAGGCCTGCCAGTCGGCCGAGCAGGAAGCGGCCCGCACGTCGCTGTGGGCCAGAAAGCGGGCCTTGGGAAGGATGTCGCGCAGCGAGACTTCTGCGCCGGCTGGGGCTGGGTGCATCTTCGGGCCTCCTTGCCGCGGATGGATGCTTCGCGCGAGAGGCCGCTAGCGAACAGCCCGCTAGCTGACCCGCCGCCCTCCTGGCGGCCACACGCGACGAGAATTGTTCCCATCGCGCTCCGCGCGTCAAGACGAATTGGCGCAACTACGGATCGGGGATGTAATTCAGCGTGTAATAGGCCGCGGGATGCAGCAGCGGAGCGCCGGAGGCCGAACGCAGGCCGTCCAGATGCAACTCGTGGACGTGCCCCTCCTGGAGCTTGTCGAGAAATAGCCGCACGCCCTGTCCGTCCGGCCGCACGTCGATCTTGGTGATCTGCGGCGTGGTGGCATCGACCTCGGGGCTGCCGTAGGCGGACTGATAGATATACGTGTAGGTGCTCGCCGAGTAGGACTTCACATCGCCCGCGGTTGCCGGATCGACCTTCTCGGTGAACGTCAGCTCGAAGCCGTCCGGCCGGGCGTGCATTTCATGAATCTCGAACGGTATTTTGCCGGTCCAAACCAGCCGGTCGAGCGAGTAGGGCTGCGAGCCGCGCGAGCCCCAGCCGCGATTGGTACCGCCGACGAAGAGCGAGCCGTCGGGCGCAAACAACAGCGACAGCGAGCCGCTGCCGAAGCCGGCGCGGAACGGAAAGCACGCGCCTTGGTAGTGGCCCTGCACCTTTTCGAGGGCGACCCGCATCACCGTGCTGTGCGTCTGATCGCCGACGAAGAGCTGCTTCCCAAACGGGCCGAATTTGCCGCTACTCAAGTCGCACGCGATTCCCGCCGCCGATTGCCCCATCTTGTTGTAGGGAAAATAGATCGCCGGCGGCTCGAGCTGCGGGATCTTTTTGGCTTCGACCATCATCCGGCTGCCGCTGAGCGGCTCGGCGGGCCGCGGGCCCATGACCTCGCCCGCAACGTCGTACCAGCGGTTGCCGATCGGATGGCCGACGAACCCGCCGGGACGCAGCCACTTGAGGGCACACGCGCCGTTCCATGGACCTTGGTTGTCCGTATAGAACATGTCCCCCTCGGCATTTGCGCCGACGCCGCCCGGCGAACGCAGGCCGCTGGTCGTGGGAATGACTTTGCCCTCCGGCGTGATCCGCAAGCACCAGCCGCGGTATTTGGCGTCGCTGGTGAACGAGCCGGTCAGGCAGAGCGTCACCCACAAATTGCCGCCCTTATCGAATTTGCTTCCGAAGGCGTACTCGTGATAGTCGCCCGTGATGCCCCAGCCGTCGCTGACGGTCTCGAAGCGGTCGGCGCGGCCGTCGTTGTCGTCGTCCTTCATCCGCGTGACTTCGCACCGCTGCACGCAGTACAGCCAGCCGTCCTTCCACGCCAGTCCGAGGATTTCGTGCAGGCCGCTGGCATATTGCTTGAAGGTCGCTTCGTCGGGCTTGTCCGTCAGCGGCTGATCGACCAGGTAGATGTCGCCGCGCCGCGTGGCAACCGCCAACTTGCCATCGGGCAGCCATTCGAGCGCGCCGGCCTCCAGGACGATCTGGTCCGACATCGGAAAGCGGATCAAGCGGTAGTATTCGTCCTCGGGACTGCCGTCGCGCTCGCCGCGGCGGCCGCGCTGAGCCAGGGCAGTGGCGCAGAGCGCAAGGACGAGAAGCAGGGAGATCAGTGAGGCGTATCGTCGCATTCTGGATCTACTCCAGGGCACGAGGCGGGAGCCTCGCGGAAGTGCGTTCCCAGGCGGAGCCTGGGAACGAGAGTCAGGGTTACCAGTCGTATGTGAGTTCGATCTTTGCGGTGTTGCCGTCGAAGGCGATGGGCACCAGCAGTTCCGACTGCCCGCCTTGCTCGCGAATGTGCGGCTTCGTGGTCGAGGCGATCTTTAGGTCCCATTTGCCGTCGATCTTGAAGTTGTCGCCCGCCGGCTCGATCTGGCCGGCGCGGATGGCGCGGAGCCAGAGATTGGCCGGCGGCTTCTCGCCGCGCGGCGGCGCGGCGATCGTGATCGTCCGCTGCATGACGAAGACGTCCTGAGAACCGACGGGCCGCGGGTAATCTTCCACTTCCAAGCCGCTAGCGGAGTAGAGGAACACCGGGTTGCGTTTTTCGACGAGGCGGTAGCCGCGGAATTGATAGCCGAGTTCTTGGGCCGGGCGTTTCGGCCACTCCGCGGCCGTGTCATCCAGCGCGGCCAGGGGCGGTCCGTCGGGCAGGCGGAGGATCTGATCGCCGAGCGGGCCCTCGAAGCCCGCGCCGCGGCCGTTCCAGTGCTTGTTGGCGTCGATGAACCCGCCGTGCCAGAGCATCGCCAGGCGGCTTTCGTTGGCGTCGAACGCCAGGTTGAGCTTGTCGGGATAGCCGACGCCAATCGCCCGCGTGCCTGCACCTTCGATGAAGTTGCGGTAGATAACCGCCTCGTCGAAGGCCATCAACTCGATTTTTCCGGTGACCAGTCCCACGGGGAGAATTGCCTGGTCGCCGGCCTCGAGGTAGCTCCACATGGCCGCGATCTGCTTCTCGACGCTTCCCTCCAGCACCGAAGACAGCACCGCTTTGCCATCGGGAAACGACGTGGGCATCCGCGTGCCCGGCCGGTAGGCCAGCGGGTTCTGCAAATAATGATGGAACCATTCCGGTCGCAGCCGCCTGGTCATCGTCGTCAGGCTGAGGGCCTGAATGCCGGTCGAGCGCTTGCCGGCGAACGTGTGGCACTTGATGCACGAGAGACCCTGCGATCCCACCAGCCGGCGTCCGGCGGCTTTCAGGCGTTTTTCTTCGTCTCCGGGGGCAACCTTAGTCTCCGGCGCGGGCCTGATCGCACCAGCGTCGGCCTTCGCCAAGCCGGCGACCAGCGTGCCAACGTTGGCGAGTCCGAATTCCGGCATTCGCGTAAACATGTACGGCCGGTCTTTCGCCCCGTTTTCCAATACGGCATTGAGCCATTCCACTTGGAGCTTCGCACCGACGCCAGTCAGATGCGGCGGCAGGCGGCCTTCGTCCCCCATCTCCGGCATGTCGGACTGGAAGAACGCGTTGCGGGCCTCTTCGACGCCGCCGACCTGCTCGCGATCGTGGCACGCGTAGCAGTTGAAACGCACCAGTGTCTGCTGCACGATCTGGCCCGCGCCCAGGTCTCGGGGCTGCTGCTTGGAAGCGGCAATCGCTGCTGTGAGCACTTCCTTCTGTCGCGGGCTGAGCGCGTAGCGCGGCGTGCCATTGGCTGTCTCGCTCAAGCAGCTCGCGCCGGTGCGCTGGGTCAGCGACAGCCCCGCCAGAGGCTTGGCCGTCTTCGTCGGGGCAACCGCCTGGCCGCCGATCTGGAGCGCATGGCACGCGGCACAGCCGAGCGCCGCGAAGTGCTCACGGCCCCGGGCGGCCTTCGCGGCATCGACGGTAAACTCCTCCAGCGGCGAAGCGGTGCCCTTCGTCGTAACTGGCGCGGCCAGCAGCGTCGCCAGCGGCATCTGCGGCATCCCTGGCCCTTCGAAATCGACTTGCAGTGCTTCGTCGCCGCCCTGCTCGAAGTACTCGACCGCGACCGTGTGCAGGCCGGCCGTCATCTTCACCCGTTTCCGCTTCTGCTGGAACGGATGGATGCCGCCGTTATCCACGACGACCTTCTCGTCGATCAAGAGCCGCGAGCCGTCGTCCGAACCGATGAGGAACAGGTAGTCGCCGTCCTTGGGCAGGTTGATGGTGCCGTCGAATCGCAGCCCAAAGCCGTCGCGGCGCTTGGCCACGCTGACGTCGAAATTGGCCGCATCGCCCGTCGCCTTCGGCGTCAGCTTCGCAAAATCCGGCAATTCGTCCCACGAGCCCTCGTAGTAGGCGTATTGCAGGCCCGAGGCGATGTCGAGGTCGTTCAGCAGGAACGAGGCGATGTCGCGGGCTTCCGCCGACGACAGATTCAAATGCGGCATCCGGCCGCCCGGACGCACGGCGAGCGGATTCTCCAGGAACTGAGTCAGTCCGGGCAGCGTGTATTTCCGCGACGGCGTGCCAATGGGAATCGACGTCGCCAGCGGCTGCAACGCCGGCTCCTTCCGCGGATCGTGGCAGGCCACGCAGCCCGCGGAGTGAAACAGCATCTCGCCGCGGGCCACTTGCTGCCGCATCGGGTTGGAGTGCAGCACCGTGCCGGTCGTCGCGAGAAAATGTACGAGCGATTCAACGATCGGCCCACGCTCCCCCTCCGGCACGCCCGCCAGCACGCCGGGCATCGTCGTGCCCGGCTTAGTGGCCTGAGGATCTGCCAGGAACTTGAGCAGATATTGCGGCTTGACGCGGCTGCACACGCTGTCGAGCACCGGCGCTTGCTTTTTGTGGATGTAGGGCGTCCGCCCGGTGTCCGTCTGATGGCAGCTCGTGCAATTCAGCTCGCCCAAGAGCAGGTTGCCGGCCGCCTCGGCGTCGCTCCCGGCCGGCGCATAGAACCGCTCGAAGCCGATGACACGCGGCGGAGCGTTACT
Source organism: Pirellulaceae bacterium (assembly GCA_035649715.1). Lineage (GTDB taxonomy): Bacteria > Planctomycetota > Planctomycetia > Pirellulales > Pirellulaceae > CAYLLN01. Next base: position 6,903 of record DASRJB010000084.1, on the reverse strand, counting down.
CGCGGGCTGCGCATGAGCAATTAGCGGTGCGGTCGCCAGGAGCAGAGTCGGCCAAATCCAAGAGGGGCGAGCACCCCGGCGAACCTTGAGCATCGACAGACTCCAGCAACCAGCGGCGGGCAAATGGCGGGCAGAAAAAATGCAGGTTTCCTTTATGGATTGCGTGGGGTGTCAATGTCAACGGTCGCAGCATTAGATTAGACGAATCGGATACAAGGCGAGAAAAACCATGTCCTACGAGTCGCATCCGCCCGGCCGGCAGCCGCGGTCGCTCACGTCGCTCGTGCCGCTGCTGGTCGTGCTCGTGGCGGCGCTCGTCGTGCTGCAACTCTGGGGGTTGTTCAACCGCGGCGGGTTGCCGCGGTTCGCGCTCGATCCGGCGGCTGAGCCGCGGCCGATCGCGCCGGCCGGCGACCTGGCCGCGGATGAAAAGGCGACGATCAGCCTGTTCAAGCAGTCGTCGCAGTCGGTGGTCCATATCACCACGGCCACGCTCGGCCGCGATTTCGCACTCAACATCGAGGAAATCCCCCGCGGCTCGGGCAGCGGTTTTTTGTGGGACGAGAAGGGGCACATCGTCACCAACTACCACGTCGTGGAAAACTCCAATCGTTTCAAGGTGACGCTCGCCGATCAAAGCACCTGGGATGCGGTGGGAATCGGGGCGGCGGCCGACAAGGACCTGGCCGTGCTGCGGATCGACGCGCCGGCCGAGCGGCTGAGGCCGCTGCTCGTCGGCACTTCGGCCGATCTGGAGGTCGGGCAGAAGGTCTTTGCGATCGGCAACCCGTTTGGACTCGATCAGACGCTCACCACCGGCGTAATCAGCGGATTAGGTCGGCAAATCCAGGCCCGCACCGGCCGCACGATCGACGGCGTGATTCAGACCGACGCCGCGATCAACCCTGGAAACTCCGGCGGACCGCTGCTCGACAGCCGCGGCCGGCTGATCGGAGTCAATACGGCGATCTTCAGCCCGTCGGGCACGAGCGCCGGCATCGGCTTTGCCATCCCGGTCGATACCGTGCAGCGGATCGTGCCGCAGATTCTGCGCCAAGGCGACGTGCGGCGGCCCTCGCTGGCCGCCGAATTCTTCCCCGATCCGCTAGTCCGCCAATTGCGCATCAAGGGCGCGCTGGTCAGCAGAATTGCTCCGAGTGGGCCGGCCGCTCAAGCCGGGCTGCGCCCCTCGCGCGCTACGTCCGACGGCGACGTTAACTGGGGCGACTTGATCGTCGCGGTCGATGGCAAACCCGTGGAGACGTCCGAAGAGCTGCTCGCAGCCATTGAGAGCCGCGACGTCGGCCAGCGCGTGCAGCTTAGCGTCGTCCGCGGCTTGGGCACCGGCCGCCAGCAAACGCTGGACGTCCCGGTCACGCTCGCGCCCGAACCCGGCGAATGACTCTCACCACGGGCTCCCCTCGTCTTCGTGCGGCTGGCGGGCAATCCGCAATAGCTCGACCAGCGATTGCAGCTGCGCGGGAGGCAAGTGCCCGAGCTGCTTCAGGTGGCACTCGCGCACCGGCTGTTCCAACTCCTTGAGCAGCGCCAGCCCGGCGTCGGTGATGCCGACTTGCACGACGCGGCGGTTGTCGGGCATGCGCTGCCTGGCAACGAGTCCCCGGTCCTGAAGCCGATCGACCAGCCGCGTGATGTCCGGGGCGTGCGACACCAACCGCCCGGCCAGCACCAAAGTTGGCAGCGTGCCGGGGTGCTCTGCCTTGAGCAGCCGCAAGGCGTTGTATTGCTGGGCCGTCAGATCGTGCTGAAGAAACAGCTCATCCTCGATCATCCGCAGGCGATCGTAGGTCCGCCACAAGCTGAGGTAGACCTCTTGCTGGGGCGAATCGAAACGGCGGCCCTGCTTGCGGCCGGCGGCGGACGGGGCGTGATTGGCCATGTCGCCAGTTTAGTTGGTCGAACAAGCATTGTGGAGACAAACTAGAGGCGTCGTGCGTCTCCCAGGCGAAGTTGGAAAATCTTCACGCCGGGACCCCTCTACTGAGGGCTCGAGGCGGGGGTCGGATGCTACAATCTGTTCACTAGAGATCACCGCGATTCTTGACTGACTTGATAGATGATGGACTGACAGATACAAGTGCAACTCGCTGTCGCTGTGTGACGGCGGGATGTTCTTTGGAAATTCGTGGCGGGCGACGCGCAAGCCGGTCGCGAGCATTGGCGTGGGTGGCCTGCGAGAAATGGTCGGCACTGCGGGCAAGCCGGCAGCGGCACTCACAGAGGCCAATCGCTGATACTCGCGGCGGTTTGCAGGGCGAGCGTGCGGCGAATTGTTCGCCACCCGCATTTCGCTCGTAACTGCTGATGCCGCAAGGCACTTGCGGCCGGCGGCAGTGAATTGATCGCCAGATCCGCTGGTATCGAGGCAGATTGGCGAACAATTCGCGGCCCAAAACGCGGAAAAGCCTGCGAATTTCGCCAACCGCGGCCGAATTGTTCGCCACCGAGCTGCCCGATCCGGCGAAGAACTCGCGGGCGCAAGTCGAGCGGTGGCACTAGGAGCTGGCGCTGCGATAGCTCCGCAGCGAGGCCTGAAAGACCCACCGCGATGCGATCAGGCTGGCGGCTGTGGCAATCACCGTAAAGCCGGCCAAGGGCCAGACGGACGTCGATCCATCGGGCGAAATCGGCCGGGCAATGATCTGGGCCGGCACGTTGACCACAATCAGCACCGGAACGATATAGGTGCAGAACCAGCGCAGCGGCGTACCCAGCCGCCCTTCATAGATCTCCATCGGGTAGCGCGAGAAATTCGTGATATAGAACCAGAAATCATAGAGCGAGCGATTCTGCCCCAACCAAATGCTCGTCGCCGACAGTGCGATCATCAAACTGTATAGGATGGCAACGCCGCAGAGTACATAGAAGACATACAGCACCAGGGACAAGGGATGTAAGGTGAGTGGATTCTCGGCCCGCGTCGTCATTTGAATCAGGCTGGCAATTAATAGCACCAGGCCGGCGGCAAAATTGGCCAGGCTCGACCAATCGATTTTCTCGAGGGAGATCAGAAACTGCGTGTCGATCGGCTTGAGCAGGGCGAAATCCAGCCCGCCCGTCCGGATCAGCTCGCTGATATCCTCGCAATTCGGCATGAAGAAGGCCTGCACGATGCTGTTGACCAGCATCGTCGTCGCCAGGAACGCAAAGAACTCCCATTTGCCCCAGCCGGTTTGATAGCCGATCGAATCGGTATGATGAAAGATGAGCAGGTAGAAGCCCAAGTTCATCATCGTCCAGGTCACGCTGCTAACGCATTCGATGAGGAAATTGACATGAAACATCATCTCCCGCACCAGGCTGTTGCCCGCGAATGTTAGAAACACGCGGAAATAATCGGGGCGCGGCGACATATCAGCCTCCATAGGCGCTATAATGCCGCGTTCCGTAGTGCCATAAGACCCGGGCGAGCAGAGCGAAGAAGAGCACCCAGCCCGCCTCAATGCACAAGCCCCGCACCAAATCCCAACCCTCAATCTTGCCCAGCAACACCGCCGCGGGAAAGTAAGCCAGGTATTGCAGCGGCGTCAGCTCCACCAGCGTGTGCCAGGGCTGGGGCAACATATCCAGTGGGAACATGTGCCCGGAAAGGAAAAAGCTGAAGAGCATGTAGACGAACAGCAGCGAGCTGACCTCCAGCCACCAGAACCCAACCAGCCCCAGCGCAGCCTCCAGGAAATATCCGAGCAGAAAACAGAGGACGAGCGAAAGCACTCCCGCCGCCAGCGCCGTGGCGCTCGGCCAGCCGGGGAAAAACCCGCGGCACAGAAAAAAGACCAGGGCAAACGGCAACGTGGCCACGGTGTAATAGGCCAGCTTATGGGCGACGCGGCCCAGCAGCAGAAAGCCCAGCAAATCCACGGGCTGGATCAGGAATTTTTTGACTTCGCCGCTGCGAATTTGGGCGGCGATTCCTGAGGAGAGCCCCGGCATGCTCGAAAACGCGCGGGCCACCATCGTCAGCAGGTAGTAGGCCACGAAGTCCCGGTAGCTGTAGCCCGCTAGTTGATCTCCCTGCCGCGCCGCAAAGACCGCCATCCACAGAAAAATCTGCGTGACGATCGGCAGGAACCGCATCAGCGTGCCGAGCGCGAAGTCCCCCCGATACACCAGCCGCTCTTGCAGCGCGATGCGGAGGATCATCCACCAGGTCTGAGCGCGGGACAACATCAGGCTTGATGCTAGCCGCTCGTCAGGCGCTGGAAAGTGGGCATGGCAGCCTTCCGCCCGAGGTGGTTGACTGATAACCGAGTTACCGCGGCGCGGCACGCTTCTGGACGCTCGCCATATGCCACGCCTCCACTTCGCGCAGGACCAGCTCGCCGGCGGTCAGCGGATCGGCGGCCGTCGCCTCGAAGGGCCGCGTGAATCGGGACCGCGGATCCACGAGCATGCGGCACAGGCAGCGATAACCGGCCGCGCCATCCAGGCTGTCGACAACGACGTAGTCGGCGCCCAGTTCCTCCAGTCGCTCGCGAATCTGCTGCAAGCGGGCCAGCGCCATCTTTTCAATGACTGGATCCGGTTCTGGGGGACTCGTCGGTGGAACAACCGGAGCAAAAGCCAGGGGCGGAGCCAGCGGCGGTGCGGCAGCGGAGGCGGTGTCCAAGCCCTGCGGCGACTGCGCCGGGCTGTTTTCGAAGTGTCCCGCGGGGGCCACGCTCTCGGCTACGATTGGTTCCGTGGGGGCGGCGTCGCTGACCCCGGGCGGCCGGCCAAAATCCGTCGGAGACGGGCCGTGGATGACTTCGTCCAGCCAGCGCGCGACCGGCGGCAGCGCCAGCACCGGCATCGCGATCACAAACGCCAGCAAAAACATCGCTCGCAGCGAAAGAAATCGCATCAGGCCTTCCCTGGCAGTGGCAATTCGGCGTTCCAGTGCGGCAGGATTCTAGTCCAGGTTCCCGCCAGTGCAAAGGCGAACACGCTTCTGCTAGCACGAGGCGTTGCCCCCGCTGGCACGGAAAGCGAACATATAGTTGCCGATCCAATCTTCCGCGAGCGAAGCGATGTCAACTGCCGTCCCGCGCAGCCGACGCCCCTGGCCCCGCTGGATTGCCGTCACCTTTTGGACGGTGCTGGGGTTGCTCGCCGCTGCGCTGCTGGTCGTGATGCTCACGATCACGCTGGGGGCGGTCCACGGAATCGAGTTCTCGCCGGAGCGATTCGAGCGCCGCTCCTATTCCTTTTACGAGCTGCCGTTTGTTGGCATTCAGGTGAGAGCCGTTCGCCGCGAGGACCTGACCACGGTTGCCGAGACATTCATCACCTCCAACAAGTACATCCCTCCGCCGCCGCCTGTGGGTCAGGAGACCTGGCACATCGTGATCGGCTCGCGCGGCACGCGGCTGATGCGGCGCGGAGACGCCAGCATCCTGGTCCAATACCTGGATGCCCAAGACACCAAGGCGATGCACCGCTGGGTGAAGTGGTCGGAAGACCACCCGCAACTGGCCAAGGTCTTCTGGCCAGCCGTGCAGCAGCTCGCGCGGCACGAGCTGTACGTGTTTCTGCCCGAGCTGTTCGAAATGACGAAGGTCCACTCCGATCCCGTCGCTCTTCAGGCAGCACTCAACGCTCAAGTCGTCCAGCGGCTGCTGTTTCTCGCCCGGCGCCTGCAAGACAGGGACGCCCACAAGCAGGCCCTTGCCGTCCTGGCCGATGCACTGGCGCTCGACCCCGCCAACCAAGAGCTCCAGCGGGCCCAAAACACCTCCCGCGCTGCCCTGCCGCCTGCCGAAGCGCCGCCGGCCAAACAGCCCGCAGCGCCAACCAAGAAGTGACTGCCGCTGCGCCCATTCCCCCTACCAACGAACCGGCTCCCGCAGACGATTCACACACTTGACTTCGGACCTTCGACTTTGGACTTTGGATAATTATGACTAGCCGCGTCCACTGGTTGATCGGCGCCGGCTTGCTGCTAGTTACCGGCGTGGCGGCACACGCTGCTTCTCCGCCCCTTCTGATTCGCGGGCGCGTGGAGCTGCCAGGGGGCGCCCCCGCGGCTCATGCGCGGATCCTGATTCTGCACAACAACTTGAATCTGGAGCGCCGGGAATTAATGGCAGTAACAAAAACACCGAGATCGAGTTCATACCTGACGGCATCCACTACAAGCTCAAGAAATCAAATTAGGACACTACCCGCCGCCAGCCTCGTTTGACGCCCGACCGGCGAAAGCGATAGGCTGACCTGATGCGTTTCCGCCTCCGCACGCTGCTGATCGTCTTGGCGCTGGCCCAAGTCGCGATTGCTGTTGGGGCATTCAATCTCGCACGCGTCGTAATGGCGGCCCGCGAGCGAGCCAGGCACACGCAGTGCAACAACACGCTTCGACTGGCTATTCCGATTTACACCGGCCCGCGACCGCCACCATCCCCCTAGGAACCCACCCATGTTCCGATTCGCGATCCGCGACGTGCTGTGGTTGACGGTGGTGGTGGCGCTGTCGGTGGGGTGGTGGCTGGACAATCGAAGGAACGGCTTTGACCGAGTGCGAGCTGCCCAGACCGAGGCAAATCTCCGTGAAGACAAATTCTGGGCCGAACAAAGGGCAATTAAGCTTTATGAGCAGCGCGTACAGATTCTGCGAGCGGCGGCCGATAGGCTGCCTCCCACGGACTTTCGCGGCGTGGCGGCGGAGGCAAACTAGACGATGACCCTCCGCTACAAACTTCGCACGCTGCTGATCGCCTTGGCGGTCCTGCCGCCGCTGCTGTGGATCGGCTGGACGAAGTACGAGGCGTGGAAGGCGGAACAAACACGGCTCAAGGCGCTTCGCGAGGTGCAGCAGCAGACGATTCAATTCCGATCATTTTTTAGACCTGGGTCGAGTGCCCCGCCGCAGTATGTCCCGCCGACGACTTCCTTTATCCCGGCAGA
>DASRJB010000083.1:0-4747 GCA_035649715.1 Pirellulaceae bacterium | reverse complement strand
CGCTGGAGCTGGCCCGCGTGCTCGACAAGCGGCGGGGGGAATTCGCTCGCTGTCTGGCGGAAAAAATGTTAACTTTTGGCTTGGGCCGCGAATTGTCGCCCCCCGACCGCTGCGCGGTCGATAAAATCGTGGATGAGGTCGAGAGCCGGGACTTTCGGTTTTCCGCGCTCGTTTCGGCCGTCGTAGACAGCGACCCCTTCCGGAAGCGCCGAGGCGAAGGAGCAGCACCGTGAGCAAGACGATCAGCCGGCGGACGGTGCTGCGAGGCCTGGGTTGCGCGCTGGGGCTGCCGCTTCTCGAGGCAATGAGGCCGGCCCGCGGTTTTGCCGCCGACGCGGCAAATAGGCCGCCGGTGCGACTGGCGTTCATCTCGTTCCCCAACGGCGCGATCATGGATGCCTGGCGTCCGAAGGGAGAGGGGGAGTCGTTCGAGTTCGGCCCGACCATGCAGCCGCTGGCCGACGTAAAGTCGCAGATTACGGTCTTCTCCGGTCTGGCCCAGGAGAACGGCTTTGCCAAGGGCGACGGCGCCGGCGATCACGCCCGCTCCAGCGCGTCGCTGCTGACCGGCGCGCATCCGGTCAAGACGTCCGGCGCGAACATCCGCGTCGGCCAGAGCGTCGATCAGGCCGCGGCCGAGCGGATCGGCCATCTCACTCGCCTGCCTTCGCTCGAGATCGGAATCGAGCGGGGCCGCGACGCCGGCAGCTGCGACAGCGGCTATAGCTGCGCCTATTCCAACAACATCTCCTGGAAGAACGCCACGACGCCGATGGCGAAGGAGATCAACCCGCGGCTGGTGTTCGAGCGGTTGTTCGGCAACTCGCTCTCCGGCGGCCAGACCCGCCGCAGCCGCGTGCGGCAGAGCGTGCTCGACGTCGTTTCGGAGCAGGCCGCCGACCTGAAGAACCGCCTGGGCCAGACGGACCGGCAGAAGATCGACCAGTATTTCGCCAGCGTCCGCGAGATCGAGCTGCGGATCACCCGCGCGGCGACCGCGCCGCCGGCCGAGCCCCCGAAGGACTTCGCCGTGCCGACGGGCCTGCCGGGCGAAGTGCAAGAGCACATCCGCCTGATGTACGACCTGATGGTCCTGGCCTTCCAGACCGATACGACGCGGGTCATTACGTTCATGACGGCCAACGAGGGTTCCAACCGGCCGTATCGCATGGTCGGCGTGAACAACGGCCACCACGAGCTGTCGCACCACCGCAGCGAGCAAGACAAGGTGGACCAGCTGAAGAAGATCGACCTGTTCCTGGTGACGGAATTCGCCCGCTTCCTCAAGACGCTACAAGCGACGCCCGACGGCGGCGGCACACTGCTCGACAATTGCCTGGTGCTCTACGGCAGCGGCCTTTCGGACGGCAACCGCCACCGGCACGACGACCTGCCGATCATCCTCGCCGGCAAGGGCGGCGGCACGATTCCGGCCGGCCGTCACATCCACGTCGGCGAAGCGCCGCTCAACAACCTCTTCCTCTCCCTCCTCGACCGGATGGACGCCGGCGTTCCCAGCCTCGGCGACAGCACCGGTCGGCTAAAGGCGATTGACGGGTAGAGACCGATGTGCGTAGAACCCCAGCCGGTTCCGCGTAGGTTTCAGTCGCTGGTGAGTTATCTGGTCCAGCCTGGCGAGAAGCTGGTCTGGTGGGGTCAGCCAAGCCGCATACTCTACGCTAAGTACGCGCTCCTGATGCTCGGCCTGAACTCCGTTGTTTATGTTGGCCTGTTAAGTTTTGTGGCTTCTCGCGCCGATCCGCAGAGTGTCAGCTTGTCTGCGGTCACGATTGGGGTTTGGGCGCTTTCTCTGCTCGTATCTAGCGGACCGATAGTCGGCACCTTGGCTTGGCATTGGTCTTGCGCTGGCCGCACGCTATACCTCCTGACGACAGAGCGAGCTATTCGCTACGAGCCCCGTTGGATGAGCGGATACAAGATTGTGGAGGCTCGCCCAGAAGATCTCGAAGGCGGATTGGTGTTTGATGCACTGTGGAACAACAAGCAAGTTAGACGCCTTAAGGAAGAAACGCTGGCGCCCAAGCTCGCGGAACGCCTGAAACATCGCGATGGGAGAATTCGGCGGCAGGCGATTGTGACTGCCGCCGCGCTCGCAAAGCAGAATCGAATTCCTTTCTCCGTGCTCGTGGACGCGCTGTGGAGCGAGGATCGTTTCATTCGCAAGCAGGCAGCCGTTGGACTGGGAAAGCTGAGAAAGGATGGTCGACTGGCTGTGCGCGACCTACGCAGGCTGGTCTTCGACGAAGATCGAGCCGTCTCTCAGGCCGCCCTGCACTCGTTGGAAGCGATCACGAGGGCCGCGTGACCGCTAGGTCACTCCCCGACGCTTTTCAGCAACTCCACATACTGCTTGTGGAACTGCCCGCGGCTGAGGACTAGGTCGCAGCCGGCGGATTGAGCGGCGGCGAGGGCGGCTTCATCGACGTGAGCGCCGAAGGCGATGATCCGGGCCTGCGGCGCAGCCCCGCGGACGGTGGCGATCGCGACGGGCAGGTCGAGCCCGGCGATGGCCAGATCGACCAGGACGAGCCGGCAGTCGGCGGTCAGCTTCGCAGCAAGATTGGCGGGCTGAGCGACGAGCTGCAGCGGCACGTCGAGCGTGCCGGCCGCGCCGGCGACGCGGCTGGAGAACATCAGGTCGGAGGAGAGGAAGACCACGGCGGGCATTTTGTGGCAGACAGGAATGTCTGCCCCACGGTCAGGCGGCGCTGCTGGCGATGTCGTCCTGGGCGTCGAGCTCTTTCAGCTCTTCCAGCCAGAGGCGGATGTCGTTGTCGTATTCGCTGGCCAGGTTGCCCATCACGAGCTGCCGGTGGAAGGCGGCAGCGCCCTCCTTGAGCAGCTCGGCGGCCTCGGCGCTGGGAAAGCGGCGGATCGGGTCGGCGGCGATCATGCCGCGGATGAACGCGCACAGCAGCTCGCAGCGGAGGACCTCCTCGGGCAGGATTTCGTGCAGCCGCTGGGCCGTCGAGCGTTTGGCCTCCAGCAGCTCGCGGAGGTCGTTGGAACTGGAAAACACCTGCCGCCCGGCGAGCAGCTCGATCAGCACGTAGCCCAGCGAGCAGAGGTCGCTGCGGGGCGTCGTCTCGCGGTTCTCCAGCACCTCCGGCGCGGCATAGGCCAGCGTGCAGTTGCGGGCGTGCGGCGGATCGCGGAGCTCGAACGCCGACCCGATGTCGATGATCTTGGCGATGCCCGTCCGCTTGAGCATGATGTTCGACGGCTTGATGTCGCCATGCACGATGCCGTGCCGGTGCAAGGCCGCCAGGGCGTTCAGGCAGTCGCGGACGATCGCCACCGCCACGCCGGCCTTCATCCGCGGCTGATTCGGCCCCGCCGTCACGATGACCTGGTTGATGTACTCCCAGCGGCGGTTGCTGACGCGGTCGCGGACACGATCCAGCATGTTCATGCTTAGCAGCCGGGCCAGGTCGTAGCCGTCGATCAACTCCATCACCATCATCCGCACGCGGTGGCGATCGACGAAGTTGTAAACGTAGAGCAGGTTGTCGTGCTGGATCTGGGCGATGCGGGCCGAGGCCCGGGCCACGCGCTGCATCGCCTCGTCGTAGGCCCGCACGTTCTCGAACCGCTCGGGCGAGAAGATCTTCAGGGCCGCCGGCAGCGTGAAATCGTCCGTGCCCCGCAGCTCGGTCTGGTAGACGACGCCCTGCCCTCCTTCGCCGAGCAGCTTGATGAGCTGGAGGTGGTTGGTCCAGTTCAGCCGCCGCTCGGTGAGGATTTCCTGGTACTGGGCGACGAGCTCGTTGGGCTCTGTCGGGACCGGCCGGCCGCCGTGCGTGATGGTGGGATAGACGTCGTGCCGCGTTGTCGTGAGCATGCGTCCGCTCCATGAACGAGTGCGAATCCTGCCGGCGCGAGCGGCCCGTCGCGCGGCCTTACGAAACCGTCATCAATGTACGCCCCGCGCCTTTGGGGCGTAAAGAGGTTTTACCCGCCGACCACGGCTCGCCTAGGCATCCAGCACGGGCTCGCCCACGTAGAGCTGCAGGATTTGCCCCTGCACCTTGATGGCGCGAATCAGGATCCAGATCTGATCGGGCGTGAATTGCCGCGGGTCGCTGCGGGCCAGCGACTCCAATTCTTCGGTCATCGCGGCGTGCTGGTCGGTGGCGGCTTCCAGCCGCAGGCCGGCCTCGCGCCAAGCGGCCGTCAGCAAGTCGTCGTCGTCCAGCTTGCTGACGTCATCGACGGAGTTGCTCAAGAGCAGACAGACGCGGGCCACGTCGCGCGCGGAAGCCTCGGGCTGAAGCCGCTGCACACGATCGGCAAGTTCCTGACAAGTCATACGTTCCCCAAGCTCCACTACTCGTGGCGGCACCCGCGGCCACCGCTACAAAAACTTTAGCTCGCATTTGCAAAACGAGCGACAAAATCGTGAGCGTGTGTTGCAGAAGGACTGAAAAATCCGTTAAGTCCACAAACCCGCCCGGAATTCTGGCTTGACGTTTTTGCCGGCCGAACTTGTGGCGTTTTGGCGACGAAGATGCCAAAATGCAATTTCGAACTTGGGGCCGAAGCCGCAAGGGGCCGCAAGGGCATGTCACCACTGCGTTCAGAATCGGAATCCGGGGGAATTGCCGCTACTCTGGCGCAGCCCTAGGCGACCGCCGGGGTTGGGACTCGAGCTGGGTTGTGTAAGAATGGCCGCGGATGGACGCGGATAACACGGATCAGACAAATCATTTCCGATCCGTGTTATCCG
>DASRJB010000082.1:0-10475 GCA_035649715.1 Pirellulaceae bacterium | reverse complement strand
ATTTGCTGTCTTTGTCCTGCATCGTCGGAATCTGCAGGATGGCCCGCTCCAGCAGGCCTTCCTTGTGGATCAACGCCGCAACGACGCACAGGTCCATCAGGTTCCGCAAATCGCCGAACACCGGCTCCTTCACAGCTAGCTTATCGTAGTGCTCGGTCATCAGGTCAGACCACTTTTGCGCGAGCGGGTTGGCCTTGCCCGTGCCGGTGGCCTTGCCGCCAGCAACGTAATCGTCCTCAGTCATCACCTTGACGCCCTTGCCGCGCAGCTCCCATGCCAAGCCGTCCTCGCTGCGACCCATCGGCTCGTAGTTACAGGCCATCCAAAACCGCGGCATCAGGTTGCCAAGCTTCGCGCCGCCTTTCTGCAACATCGACAGAAAGCTCGGCAGCTCGCGGATGGGCGACGCCTCCAGCTCCATGGCGATCCGTTTCATCTTGTAGTCACTCGCGGCCAGCATCCGGGCAAATCGGCTAGTGTCCGGCACGCCCGTGATCGTGATTGTCTGATTGCCGAGCGCCGTCGCCATGCCCTCGAGCACCGCGGGCGTGTAGCGAGTCTGCGTCTTCATGAACTGCTCGAACTTCTTGCGGCCTTCCTCCGTCGGATCGATCGAGACCGTAATCCCGCCGCGGCGCGCGTTCTCGACATTTCGCAAAGCTACGATCAGGTCTTCCAGCCGCAGAACGGGCAGGCCGGTCGTCACGCCGACGTAATTGCCGCGGCCGTCGAGCTTCCAGCCCTCGCCGGGGCCGGCCAGCACGATATCGTGATGGTCGGGATCCACGAAAATGTATTGAATTCGCTGAATGCCGGCCAGGAACCTGATCTCCTCAGGCAGCTCCGCGGCGTTCGGCTGACCTGCCTTGGCCAGCTCCGCCTCAATCGCCCGCAGCGAAACCTTTCGCAGGGCGACCTTTTCATTGAGTTCGCCGGCGACCGGCTTAGCTGCTTTCGCCATCGCGACGGCCAAAGCATTCACGTCGGCCGGGTCCGGACTCTTCAGGGCGCCGTTGGCGTCAATATGGACGCCGCCCACCGACGGGAACCGGCCAAAGCCGCATTGGGCAAAGCCCACGTCGGCAGCCAGCAGCAGGCCCGCAATCGCGGCGAGGCAGAAAACGCTCCAGCGGACTGCACTTTTCCGCCCAACGGAAATCGACATGACGCAACTCCTCGATCTTGGGCAAAACCGCACCCAGCCGGCTGGCGGCCTCTTCTGGTTCCGCGCGCGGCAAGCGAGTCTGCCCGAACTGTCGCCCCTGACGAGAATCGTATCGGTCTTCAGAATAACTGCGGGGGCAATACTTTGCAACAAACGGCGGCTATTGCTTGCAGTTTGCGTTCCAAGGTAAGTTGGTGGCTGGGGCAGCCGCGGGTCGGCCCTGAGGGCGGCCGGCGTGAGCGATTTTGCATAGGGGTAAATCCCCCTCCGCATTTTCGCGCAGCAAAGTGTTCGATCCTTCTCTCCGCCGCGCCGATGCTGGCCTATCTCGTCATCCGCGAAGGTACGAAATGGACCGACGTGTATCGTCTTGTGCCGGGGCGGACCGTCACGATCGGCCGGGCCGGCACTAACCAGATCGTTATCAAGGACGAGCGGACCAGCCGCAATCACGCCGAGATTTTCGTCACCCGCGGCGCGTGGACGCTGCGTGACCTCGATAGCCGCAACGGCACGTTCGTGGGCGAGCGGCAGGTGCGCGGCGACTACGCGCTGCAGGCGGGCGACGTCGTCCGCATCGCACAGTGCCACCTGGCGTTCGTGCAGGATCTGACGCAGGCCTTTCCCGATCCGATCACCGGCTCGCCGGGCCTGGCCCAGTTGCCGATCGGCGAAGAGACGGTCTCCAGCGCGCTGGCTTCGGAGACGGGCGAGATTGAAGACCCGGCGAGCGTGCTCGACGAGGCGCACGAGCCGACGACGATCACGCACCGCCGCAACCAGACCCGGTTCCTCGTTCCGGGAGGGCAGAACGACGTCGCCGTTCCGCGGCTGGGCCAGGCTGCGGCAAAACTCTGCCGGCTGGCGTTCGAACTGGCGAGCCAGCCCGATGCGACCTCGGTGGCCCACTTGGCGCTGAACGGTCTGTTCGACAGCACGCATGTCGATGCGGGAGCGCTGCTCTTGGCCCGCGACGCCGACAGCGAGCCGACCCCCGCGGATCTTCAGGTTGTCGCGTCGCGGACCGACATCGAGCCCTCCTACCACCGGGCTTCGGGCTTCCTGGCTTCGACGGTGCTCCGCGACGGCGAGGCGGTGCTGGCCCGCAACATCGAAGGCGACAGCAACCTGGCGACGAAGGACAGCAAGGGCGAATTCCACGCGACCGGCGCGATCTGCGCCCCGATCCGCCAGGACCGCAAAGTCATCGGCCTGATCCACCTCTATTCGACCAGCACCGAGCGCGTGCCCGATCCGGAGGATTTGGAGTTCACGCTGGCCGTGGCTGACAACGTGGCGCTGGCCCTGAAGAACATTGCCCGGCAGCAGGAACTGGCCGAAAACCTCAACCAGACGCGGAGCGAAATCCTGGAGCTGCGCAAACAGCTTGGCGCGGAGAGCGAGCTGGTCGGCAGCAGCCCGGTCCTGGCCAACGTGCAGCAGCAAATCGCCCGCGCCGCGCCCAGCCGAGCGACCGTGCTGATCCGCGGCGAAAGCGGCGTCGGCAAGGAACTGGTGGCGCGGGCCATGCACTATGCCAGCCCGCGGAAGAAGGGCCCGTTCGTCTGCCTCAACTGCGCGGCGCTCACCGAAACGCTGCTGGAGAGCGAGCTGTTTGGCCACGAGCGGGGCGCATTCACGGGCGCGACCGAGCGGAAGATCGGCAAATTCGAGCAGGCCCACCAGGGCACGCTGATGCTTGACGAAATCGGCGAAATGTCGCCGCAAATTCAGGCCAAGTTCCTCCGCGTGCTGGAGGGGCATCCGTTCGAGCGGGTCGGCGGCAGCCAGCCGATCAAGGTCGATGTGCGGACGATCGCCGCCACGAACCGCGACCTGGAAAAGGCGGTGGCCGAGGGCAATTTTCGCCGCGATCTCTATTTCCGCCTCCGCGTTGTCGAGATGTTCGTGCCGCCCCTTCGCAAGCGGCCCGAGGACATCATCGAGCTGGCCAACTATTTCCTGGACCGCTACATCGCCGAGACCGGACGCAAGATCCGCGGCTTTACGCCCGAGGCCTTGCACGTGATGCAGAAATACCGCTGGCCCGGCAACGTCCGCGAGCTGAAGAATGTGATCGAGCGGGCCGTCGTGCTGGCCCGGGCCGATTTCATCGAGCCGGACGATTTGAATCTGTCGTCGATCGCCACCGTCGGCGAATCGGGCGACGTGGCTTCGCCGAAATCGACGTTCGAGCCGATGTCGCTCGACGAGATCGAGCGGCGGCACATTCACGCCACGCTGCGGGCCACCGGCTGGAACAAGAGCCGCTGCGCTGCGATCCTGGGCGTCGAACGCTCCACGCTCGACCGCAAGATCCGCCGCTACGACCTGAAGCCGCCTCACGCCCGCGCCGACGAATGGCAGGCGGAATGAGCGCGCTCGCCAGTGAGGCCATCGCACAAGGAGATTCCGATGCGCACGTTGCTGACGTTCATCCTCCTGGCATCGCCGGCCCTGGGCGGCACGATCGACACGGTGGCAGGCACCGGGCAGGCGGCCAATAACGGCGACAGCGGGCAGGCGCTGAAGACCAACGTCGGGCAGCCGTTCGGCGTCGAGATCGGCCCGGACGGCGCGCTTTACATCTGCGAAGTGCAGAACCATCGCGTACTGCGCCTGGATCTCAAGAGCGGCGAGCTGAAAACGGTCGCGGGAAACGGCACGAAGGGCTATGCGGGCGACGGTGGGCCGGCGACGAAGGCGCAGCTCAACGAGCCGTACGAAGTGCGATTCGATAGAGCGGGCAACATGCTGTTTGTCGAAATGCAGAATCAGCTCGTCCGCAAGGTCGATCGCCAAACAGGCACGATCAGCACCGTCGCCGGCACCGGCCAGAAGGGCTTCAGCGGCGACGGCGGTCAGGCTGGCGCGGCCACGTTCAGCTCGCCGCACAGCATCGCCCTGGATGCCCAGGACAATCTCTTCATCGCCGACATCGGCAACCACCGCATTCGCCGTGTCGATGCCAAGACGGGCGTCGTCACCACGATCGCCGGCAACGGCGAGCGGCAGCAGCCGGCCGACGGACAGACGGCCGCCGGCAAGCCGCTGGTCGGGCCGCGGGCGCTGATCGTGGACGGCAATACGCTCTGGATCGCGCTCCGCGAAGGGCACGCGATCTGGACGATGGATCTGGCCGCGGGCACGCTGCGGCACATCGCCGGCACGGGCAAGCCCGGCTATAGCGGCGATGGCGGCTCGGCCAAGACCGCGACGTTCAATGGCCCCAAGGGAATCGCCCTTGGACCGGACAAGTGCCTCTATGTCGTGGATACCGAGAATCATGCGATTCGCAAGTTCGATCCGGCCAGCGGCACGATCAATGCGGTCGCCGGCGTTTTTCCCGCCAAAAAAGGCGGCGACGGCGACGGCGGCCCGGCAACGGCCGCCACGCTGGACCGCCCGCACGGCATCTGCGTCGCCGAGGGCGGCACGCTCTACATCGGCGACACCAACAACCACCGCGTCCGCCGCGTGAAGTGACCCAGGCCCGCCACCACTGGCCCCTGGCTCCTGACCCAATGCCGCACAAGACGCCGCAAGTAGTTGGCGCGGCGAGGTAAGGATAATTCCCATTGGGGTCGAGATTTTCACGGCCCATTCGTCTGGCGGCCGCGTCACATCTCGCTGCTGCCAACCGACTTGCGCCGCGAATCACTGCCAGCAATCGCCCTCACGTTAGAAGCGTTAGTGAACCCCCCGCGGAATTATCCTTACCCTCGCGCCATTATATTTACAGGCGTACATTACTCCCTTGCAATCCTCGACGACCGACTTGCCAAAGACCCGCACCGCACCATCGTATTCGACGGCGCATTGCCACTATTGTATAGATGCGCCAACCCGGCCATTTATTCCCGCCAGAATCCAGATTTTCTGAAAGCCTCTTTCGCCTCCCAATGGTCGCGGATCACAGCGCCGATGGCTGCTGCGACTTGTTGGTCTGGCGTTTCAAATGCTCCAGCGCCGTGCGCAGCTGCGGGTCGATCATCGCGGGATCGAGCTTCGACTTCGCGGCGGCTTCGGCTTCCAAAGGCGGCGTTTGCTCGGCCGCCTGGCCGTCGTCCGGCTGCGGCGTGGGGACCGGCGGCGCATCGCCCGGCTGAGGCGGCACCGGCGGCATTGGAGGCAGCGTAACTGCGGGCGGCGCAGTGTTGTTGGCGGAGCTAGCGGCAGCCCGCAAGTCGTTCCAGGGCACCAGATCCCGAAAACGCCGGGCGGCGACAATCAGGCCGTTTTCGTGGCTGGTCACCAGCGCTTCCAGACCTGGATCGGGCCGCACGCCCCAGGGATCGCTATCTTTGTCGCCCTTCCATTTGTGAATCTTCTCGCCGCTGGGGCGGTGGTAGCTGCCGACGGTCAGCCGGATCGCGCTGCGGCCCCCTTCGAGCAGGACCACATTCTGCACGGTGCCTTTGCCCCACGTCCGCTGGCCGGCGATCGCCGCCCGGTGATGATCCTGGAGGCAGGCCGCCACGATCTCGCTGGCGCTGGCGCTCAAGCGATCGACGAGCACCACGACCGGAACGCTATTGGGCAGGTCCGTTCCGGCCGCCGCATCGTAGCGCTCCATGAGCACCTTGTGGCGGCCGAGCGTCGTGACGATCAACCCCTCGTCGAGCAGCGCGTCGCAGACTTCAGTCGCCCCGGTCAACAGGCCGCCGGCGTTGTAGCGGATGTCGATGATCAGGCCTTCGATCGCGGCGGGCTGGCGCAGGCTGGCCAAGGCCTCGCGAAATTCCTCGCCGGTCCGCTCGCCGAAATTGACGATGCGGACGTAGCCGATCTCGGGATGGGAGGCGAGATGGAAATTCCACTGGCCGTCCTCATTCCGGCCGTCCCCCAGGATGGACTCCAGCGGAATCAGCGTCCGCTCCAGCTCGTACGTCACGGGCTCCGGCCGCCCGGCGTGCTGCACGACGACGGAGAGCCGCGACCCCGGCTTGCCGCGGATGTACTTGACCGCCTCGCGGATCGGGACGTTCTTCGTATCCTTCCCGTCAATCTCGATCAGGATGTCGCCGGCCCGGATGCCCTTCACATAGGCCGGTTTGCCGATCAGGGCGTCGAGCACCTTCAGCCGGCCGGTGGCGGCGTCGGTATCGACCATGATGCCGATGCCGGTGAACTCGCCGTCCATCGTCTGCTGGAACTGGGCGAACTCCTCGGGGCTGGTGTAAGCCGAATAGGGATCGAGCTGGCCCACCATCCCTTCCATCGCCCCTTCAAACAGCACCCGCGGCTCCACCTCGTCGATGTAATTTTCCGCGACCACGTTCATGGCCTTGGTCATCGCCTGGGCATAGCGGTTCCGCGCCGCCCGCTGGTAACAGACCGCACAGGCGATCGCCGCGACGAACAGCACGAACAAGTTTTGGCGAGGCATCGGGCAAAATCCAAGAACCAAAGAACCGAAGAACCAAAGGTCATTGTGGCGAATCCGTCCGCCGGCGGGCAACACGCTGAAGGCGAGCATCCATATTCTGCATAATCGCGCGATTTTGCAGGCTGCATTTAGCGGTGCAAGTGACGTTCTGGAAATAACTTACGTCGCTTGCGTTTTTATGCACGTATGCAGTTGATGCAAGTTCATTCCTTGCTACGGAACGACGGCTACCAGGCGGCGTGCCATCTGCGGGCGCGGTTGTGGAGCGGATTCTCATTTATCCGTCCACTATATGTCAAGTGCTTCATCGCAGGCCCGCGTTATCCAGTCCGGACGTCTCGCAAATTACATCTGAAGCGGACAAGGTTGACTCCCAACTTGCGAATGCTTTAGGGTGCTGGAGGGCGAGAAGAACCGGATGGTTGTCGCTGGGGGCCGATCACATTCTGCGCTGGGGGGGTGCGTTATGTGGCGGAATCGGAGCGCCTTTACGCTCGTCGAGCTGCTCGTCGTCATTGCGATCATTGGAGTGCTCGTCGCGCTGCTGTTGCCGGCGGTCCAGGCTGCCCGCGAAGCCTCGCGGCGAACGAAGTGCGCCAACAGCCTGAAGCAGATGGGGCTGGCGGTGCACGGGTTCGAAGACGTTCACAAGGTCCTCGTCCCGGCCCGCATGGAGAATTACGGCGGAGTGACCTGGGTGGTCTTCATCCTGCCGTTCATGGAGCAGGGCAATTTCTACAACCAGTGGGACATCAATCGCTGGTATTACGACCAGGGGCCCAGCGGCAATGCGATTCGCCAAACGCAGCTCCCCATCTTCTATTGCCCGACTCGCCGGAAGCCCGGCGGCCTGAGCAAGAACAACGACGTGCCGGAGATTCCGTTTCCCGGAGCGCCCGCCGGCGTGAATGTGCCCGGCGCTTTGGGAGATTACGCCACCTGCAACGGCGACACCGACGCCGACTTTATCATCGCGCCCAACGGAGTGCTGATTCAGGCGGAAGTCATCTACACATCCGGGCAAACCAATCCCACACCCAGCGGGCAGGTGCTCTGCTCGACGCCGCCGTGCGTGGTGCGGAGCTGGAAATCGAGAACCAGGCTGGCGAACGTCACCGACGGCACCAGCAATTCCTTCCTGATCGGGGAAAAACACGTGCGGATCACCTCGCTCGGAAGCAATGAAGACACTGCGCTCTACAATGCCGATCGCCCCGATCCCACGCTCCGCTGCGCCGGCCCGCGCTTTCTTCTGGCGCGAACTCCGAACGAGGCCTACAATCGGCAATTCGGCAGCCTCCATCCGGGGACCTGCCAGTTCCTGTTCCTCGACGGCTCGGTGCGGCAACTGGCTGTCGTAACCAGCGGGACAGTCCTGGGATTGCTGGCCAATCGCGCCGACGGCCAGGCCATTCCCGACTTCTAATCGCGGCCGCTTATTTACGGCGGGCCGATTTCATTTGCTGGGAGGTCCACGATGCGCCGCGATTGCCAAACCACTCCGTGCCTGGGGCGGGCCAGCGCGATTGTTTGGTTGAGCTTATTTGCCGCCGCGGGCTGCGGCAGTCAAACGCTGGTTCCGGTGAGCGGGAAAGTTACATACAAGAAGGACGGCCAGCCGGTCACCGCCGGCCTGGTGATCTTCGAGCCCCTGAACCAGAAGATTAGCGCGCGGGGAGAAATTCAGGCTGACGGCACCTTTCAACTGGGCACGCACGGCGACAACGACGGCGCTATGGAAGGCGAATATAAAGTGCTGATCGCCCCGCCGCCCCTGCCGGAGGAGGGCAAGCGACTCCGCTCTCCGATCAGTTCCAAGTATCAGAACCTCGACTCCACTCCTCTTCGCTTTACGGTGACTCGAGACCGAAACAAGAACAAGGTCAATCTTGAGGTCGAATGAATTCAGGGCAGCGGCTGCAAGTCCGGCTCGACCCAGGTTTGGCGGGCCTGGACTGAGAACAGCCGCTCGCGGCTGTAATACTGCAGCGGCAACTGGCTGTCGCCGGCTGCGTGGACCAGTTCGTGCGCCAGGTCGTCGATAGGCCGATCACTACCAGCCTGACTCAGAAAACTCGCGATCCAGCAGACGTAGAACCGCGTGATCGTCTCGTGATAGCCGCCGCTGTCGGTGTTAGGCGTGCCGTGCGATTCGTTCAGCGCGCGGATTCCCGTTCGCAGCCGGGCCAGCGCTTCGTCGGGAGCGAAGTGCAGCACGTGCCAGAGGCCGACGCGGAGGTGCGCCTGATGTGTCCAAGCCGATTTCGGCAGAGTGCGGCGGAGAAACTGGTCCGCCAGGAGCTGCGTGCTGGATTCGCCGTCCATGGGTCCGATGGACATCTTCTTCACGACCAGGGTTCAGGCCCTGCATTCAGGGTGACTCGACGGAACTTCGCCACCTAAATAGAATGCCGGTCCTGGGATCGGGACCGCCAGCAGGCTTGGCCCGGATTTCCCAGCTTCCGGAACGCCGTAGGGAGTGCCCTCCGTGGCATTCCGGTTTTTGGCAGCTTGCGTGTCACGCCGCGTCGTCATTACAGGGATCGGCCTCGTCTCGCCGCTGGGCAATTCGCCCGAGCGGCTCTGGTCGGCCCTTGCCGCGGGCCAAAGCGGCGTCCGCGAGCTGAAGTCGATCCCGGTGGAGGCTTTTCCCACCCGCTTCGGCGCCGAGGCGCTCGAATTCACGGGCGCGATTGAGGATTTCGGCCCGCTCGAAAAGGCCAAGGCCCGCAACGTCAAAAAGAACCTCAAGGCGATGTGCCGCGAGATGCAGTTCGGCATCGCCGTGGCCCAGCTCGCCCTGGCCGACGCGAAATTCCCGCTCGACTCGGCCGATCTCGACCGCGTCGGTTGCGTCTATGGTTCGGACTACATGCTCACCGTGCCGCAGGAATTCACCAGCGGCATGCGCAAATCGCTCGATGGTCAGGAAACGTTCGACTTTCGCAACTGGGCCGACAAGGGCCTCCCCGAAGTCGAGCCGCTCTGGCTGCTCAAATACCTGCCCAACCTGCCGGCCAGCCACATCAGCATCTTCAACGACCTGCGCGGGCCGAACAATTCGCTGACGATGCGCGAGGCCTCGAGCAACCTGGCGATCGGCGAGGCCTACTGCACGATCCTTCGCGGACACGCCGACGCGATGCTCGCCGGCGCGACCGGCGCTCGCGTGCATCCGGCCCGCACGATCCACGTCGTCACGCAGGAGGAAATCGCTGTCGAGGGAGACGACCCGGCCAAACTCAGCCGGCCGTTCGACAAGGGCCGCCGCGGTTCGGTGATGGGCGAAGGGGCCGCGGCGATCATGCTCGAGGAACTCGCCTACGCCCAGGCTCGCGGGGCAAAAATCCTCGGCGAAGTCATCGGCTTCGGCTCGTCCGCGGTCAGCGACCGGCGCGGCGTAGCCGACTACAAGGCGGCCTTCACGAACGTCCTGAAGCAATCGCTCGCCAGCGCGCGGCTCGGGCCTGACGACGTCGGGCATATCAACGCTCACGGCCTGAGCTCGCGCCGCTGCGACGCCGACGAGGCCCAGGCCATCGCCGCGGTATTCGCCGGCCGCAAGCAGCCGCTGGGCGTCGTTGCGGCCAAGAGCTATTTCGGAAACCTCGGCGCAGCCAGCGGCCTGGTCGAGCTGATCGGCAGCCTCCTGGCCCAGCAACACGGCCGGCTGTTCCGCACGCTGAATTACGAAACGCCCGATCCCGAGTGCCCCGTCCACGTCGTTGCCGCGGACGGCTCAGCTCCCGGCGACAGCTTTATCAAGCTCAGCATCACGCCCCAGGGCCAGGCCAGCGGCGTTGCGATCCGGCGGTTCTCTTGACTCTTCGTTTAACCCGGAGCCGGAGGCGACGGCGGCTCCGGGAAAGCGCCTGCGCCTCCGACTACGGGTTAAACGAGCGACGCCGGGCCGCCTGTCAA
>DASRJB010000081.1:0-14111 GCA_035649715.1 Pirellulaceae bacterium | reverse complement strand
GGGGGCCGGCCTGAAGACCGACGACCTGGTCGTCACGATCGCCGGCCAGGTCGTCCGCGACGCCAGTGACTACAAGCGACTGGCCGAAGCCCTGCCGATTGGACAAGAGGTGGTGATTGAAGTGAAGCGGAAGAACGATTTGGTAAGCGTGAAGCTGACGCCGGTGGCGGAGAAGTGAGCCAGGGCCGGAGGCCCGGCCGGTAACAGCCCCGACCGTCAGGTCGGGGATAGCTATCGAAGCGGATCGTGAAGGTCCGGAAGACCGACACATCCGATTCGGCGCAGATTGAGCCAACCATGACCCCGCAATGTGCCGGCCCTCCGGGCCTTCGATTCTATCCGGTCTACACGATCCCCGACCTGACGGTCGGGGCGATTGCCTGTCGGCCCTCCGGGCCTCGATTCGCCGCCGTCCTGATTCTTCTCGTGGCGGCCGCGAATCTTGCAGGCCAGGAAACCGCGACCCGCGGCACGCTGCTCGCCCCGAAGGCCTTCCGCGCAGCGGCGGCGAAGGTGCAGCCGTCGCTGGTGCGGATCGAGGGGTTTGGCGGCATCGCGCCAGGAGTGGGCGGCGGCGGATACCAGGCGGCCGGCGAGGGGCCGACGACGGGGATCATCCTCTCGCCCGACGGCTACATCATCACCAGCACGTTCAATTTCCTGCGCAAGCCGCCGATTATCACCGTGGTCATGGAGGGCGGCCGGCGGCACGTGGCCCAGCTCTTGGGCCGCGACGAGACGCGCAAAATCTGCCTGCTGAAAGTCGATGGGCTCGCCGACTTGCCGGTGCCGCAGCTAGCGCCGCGCGACGAGCTGAAGGTGGGCCAATGGGCGGTGGCGATCGGCGTGGGCTTCGGCGCACAAGAGCCGGCCCTTTCGGCAGGGATCATCTCGGCCACCAGCCGCATCTCGACCAAGGCGATTCAGACCGACGCCAACACCAGCCCGGCCAACTACGGCGGGCCGCTGGTCGATCTGGAGGGCCGTGTGATTGGCGTCTGCGTGCCGCTGTCGCCCGGCTCGCGCGAGGAAGCCGCCGGCGCGGAATGGTACGACTCGGGCATCGGCTTCGCCATTCCGCTCGAAGGGTTGTCGGAGATCATCGGCCGGCTAAAGGCCGGCGAGACGCTCAAGCATGCCTTCCTGGGCGTTGCCAGCGAGCCCTTCGGCGAGCCGCCTTCGGGCGCAGAGATCAAAGAAGTCGTGCCCGACTCTCCCGCCGCCAAGGCCGGCCTGGAAAAGGGGGACAAAATCCTGAAAGTCGGCGGCGCGGAGATAATGGACGTCACGCACCTGCGGTCGATCCTCGGCCGCCATTTCGCCGGCGACCGCGTCGAGGTGCTTGTCCGCCGCGGCGAGGACGAGACGATCGTGACGGCCGAGCTCGCCGTCCCGCCGCCGCCCAAGCCCAGAGAAGCGCCGATGCCGATGCGCGCTAAGCCCGGCGAGCCGCAGCCGATGCCTCCCAAGCCGCCGCGTCCGCCGATGTAAGCCCTGTTGCGCGGCGGGGCTCGGAGTGTAAACTCACCTCTCCCCGGCGGTCAGGCGGATCGCGCCAGGGCAGCCGCCCTGGAAATCCTGTTTCGCCCGCTTGCGGTCCGTTATGCCCAAGATCACCAAGCTGCTGGTCGCCAACCGCAGCGAGATTGCGATCCGCGTTTTTCGCGCCGCCCACGAGCTGGGCATCCGCACCGTAGCGATCTATTCGCACGAAGACCGCTATGCCCTGCACCGATTCAAGGCGGACGAAGCCTACCTCGTCGGAAAAGCGGGCGAGCCGATCCGCTCGTACCTGAACATCGCCAACATCATCGCCGTGGCCAAGGAGCACGGCATCGACGGCATTCATCCGGGCTACGGCTTCATGTCGGAGAACCCGGAACTGGCTCGCGCCTGCGAGCAGGCCGGCATCACCTTCGTCGGCCCGCACGAAGCGGCCCTGACGCAACTCGGCGACAAGACTTTTGCCCGCAGCATCGCCAGCCGGGTCGGCGTACCCGTGCTGGGCGGATCCAGCGCGATCGCCTCGGCCAAGGAAGGGCTCAAGATCGCCGGAAAGCTCGGCTATCCCGTGATCCTGAAAGCGGCGAAAGGGGGCGGCGGCCGCGGGATGCGGGTCGTGCAGTCGGAGAGCGAGTTTGCGGCTGCCTTTGAGCAAGCTCAGCGCGAATCGCTCGCCGCGTTCGGCAGCCCGGACGTCTTCCTCGAGAAGTTCATCACCCGCGCCAGCCACATCGAGGTGCAGATTCTCGGCGACCAGCAGGGCCACCTGGTGCACCTCTTCGAGCGCGACTGTTCGGTGCAGCGGCGACACCAGAAGGTCGTCGAGATCGCCCCCGCACCGAACCTCGATCCCAGCGTGCGGCAGGCGCTGCTCGACGCCGCGATCAAGATCGGCCGGGCCGTCAAATACGAGAACGCCGGCACGGTCGAGTTCCTCGTCGATCGCGACACCAACCAGCATTACTTCATCGAGGTCAACCCGCGGATTCAGGTCGAGCACACGGTGACCGAGGAGGTCACCGGCATCGACCTGGTCAAGTCGCAAATCCTCGTCGCCCAGGGCGTGCCGCTATCCGATCCCGAGATCGGCCTGCCCAGCCAGGACGCCGTGCAGACGACCGGTTACGCCGTGCAGTGCCGCGTGACGACCGAAGATCCGACCAACAATTTCCTGCCCGACTATGGCCGGATCGCCCACTACCGTTCGGCCAGCGGCATGGGCATCCGCCTCGACGCCGGCACGGCGTTCAGCGGCGCGACGGTCAACCCGTTCTACGATTCGCTGCTGGTGAAAGTCACGGCCCGCGGCCGGCGGTTCATCGACGCCTGCGCCCGCATGGAGCGCTGCCTGCAGGAGTTCCGCGTCCGCGGCGTCAAAACGAACATCCAGTTCCTGATCCGTCTGGTCACCAACCCGACCTTCCTCGAGGGGCAGGTCACTACGCGGTTCATCGACGAGACACCCGACTTGTTCGCCCTGCCGCGGCGGCGGAACCGGGCCACGCGGCTGCTGACCTACCTGGGCGAAATCGTGGTCAACGGCCATCCGCTCGTGAAGGGGCTGCCCAAGGCGGTGCGCCGTGCCGCCGCGCCCGTTCCGGCCTGCGATTTGAACGCGCCGCCGCCGCCGGGCACGCGCGACAAGCTGCAGGAGCTCGGCCCGAAGAAGTTCGGCGAGTGGATTTTGAAGCAGAAGCCGCTGCTGCTTACGGACACGACCTTCCGCGACGCGCACCAGTCGCTCTTGGCCACGCGGTTCCGCACCAGGGACCTGCTCAACATCGCTGATGTCTACGCCCGCAATGCGAGCGGCCTGTTTTCGCTCGAGATGTGGGGCGGCGCGACGTTCGATACGGCCCTGCGGTTTCTCAAGGAAGATCCGTGGCGGCGCTTGACCGATCTCCGCGAGAGAATTCCGAACATCCTCTTCCAGATGCTGTTCCGCGCCGGCAACGCCGTCGGCTATGCCAGCTATCCCGACAACGTCGTCCGCGAGTTTTGCAAGGAGTCGGCCGAGGCGGGGATGGACATCTTCCGCATCTTCGATTCGCTGAACTGGGTGCCGAACATGCGGGTCGCGATGGAGGCCGTGCTCAAGACCGGCGCGATCTGCGAACCGGCGATCTGCTACACGGGCGACATCCTCAATCCCCAACGGAGCAAGTACGACCTCAAATACTACGTGGAGCTGGCCAAAGAATTGGAGAAGCTCGGGGCGCATATCCTGGCGATCAAGGACATGGCCGGATTGTGCAAGCCGTACGCGGCGCAGTTGCTGGTGAAGACGCTCAAGCAGGAGATCGACATCCCGATCCACTTCCATACGCACGATACGGCGGGCATCCAGGCGGGGTCGATCCTGGAAGCGGCCGAAGAGAAGCTCGACATCGCCGACGGGGCCATGTCAGCCATGTCGGGCGGCACGAGCCAGCCAAACCTGAACGCGGTCGTCGAAGCCCTGCGGTTCACTAAGCGCGACACGGGCCTGGATGGCCACAAGCTGGCCGAGATTTCCGACTACTGGCAGGCAGTCCGCGAGTTCTACCTGCCGTTCGACAGCAACCTGCTGCCGGCGACCGCTGAGCTGTACAGCCACGAGATGCCCGGCGGGCAGTACACGAACCTGTTTCAGCAGGCGCGGGCCCTGGGCCTGGCCGACCGCTGGCAGGAAGTCTGCCGGGCCTATGCTGACGCCAATCAACTGCTGGGCGACATTGTCAAGGTCACGCCCAGCAGTAAGGCCGTCGGCGACCTGGCCCTGTTCATGGTGGCCAACGGGCTCTCGGCCAAGGACATCGCGGAAGGAGACCGCGAGCTGGCGTATCCCGAGTCGGTCATCGACCTCTTGTCCGGCATGATGGGGCAGCCGCCTGGCGGCTGGCCCAAAGGCTTGCAAAAGCGGATTCTCAAGGACCGGCAGCCGGTGAAGGGCCGCGCCGGGGGAAGTCTGCCGGCGGCCGATTTCGACGCCGCCTTGGAGAGAGTCCGCGGGATGATTGCCCGCGAGCCCAACCGCCGCGACGCGCTTTCGTATCTGCTCTATCCGAAGGTCTATCAGGAGTTCGCCGCCCACGCGAAAGCGTACTCCGACACCAGCGTGCTGCCGACGCCGGTCTTTTTCTACGGCCAGGAGGTCGGCGAAGAGATCAGCGTGGAGATCGAAGAGGGCAAGACGCTGATCATCAAGTTCCTCACCGTCAGCGAGCCACACGCCGACGGCACGCGAACGGTGTTCTTCGAGCTCAACGGTCAGCCGCGGGACGTGAGCGTCGTCGATAACTCGCTGGAGGCCGCGGGCAATAAACGCATCAAGGCCGACCCGGCCGATCCCAAGCAGGTCGGCGCGGCGATGCCCGGCATGGTCGTCACGGTCGTGGTCAAGGCCGGCGACAAGGTGACCAGGGGCCAAAAGCTCTTCACGCTCGAAGCGATGAAGATGGAGACGACCGTGAGCAGCGAGGTCGCCGGGCGCGTGGCCGACGTGCTGGTCAAGCCCGGCAGCCGCATCGAGACCGGGGATCTGCTGCTGCGGATCGAATAGCGAAGCAATCCGCCATGGACCTGTACGACACGCACGCCCACCTTTCCGACGAGCAGATCGCGGCCGATGTGGCCGGCGTCGTGGAGCGAGCCACCGCAGCGGGCGTTTCGCGGATTCTGGCCGTCGGCACGACCGCCGAGTCCAGCCGGCAGTGCCTGGAGCTGGCCCGCCGCTTTGCCGGCGCTCGCTCGTCGGCGGGCATTCATCCCAATCACGCGTCCGAGGCGCAGCCGGGCGATTGGGACGAGATCGTGCGGCTGAGCGGCGAGCCGGAGGTCGTCGCCCTGGGCGAGACGGGGCTGGACCTTTATTGGAAGGACACGCCGCTGGCCGTGCAGCAGGACTATTTCGACCGCCACATTCGCCTGTCGCAGCAGAGCGGGCTGGCCCTGGTCATTCACCTCCGCGAGACGGCGGCGGAGATTCTGGCCATGCTCCGCCAGGCCCGCGAGCGCGGACCGCTGCGGGGCGTAATGCACTCGTTCACCGGCACGGCCCAGCAGGCGGCGGAGTTTCTCGACGTTGGAATGCACATCAGCTTTGCCGGCATGCTGACCTACAAGAAGTCGGACGACCTGCGGGCCGTTGCGGCCACCGTTCCCGCCGAGCGATTGCTGGTAGAAACCGATTCGCCCTACCTTTCGCCCGAGCCCTTTCGCGGCAAGCGGCCGAACGAACCGGCCCGCGTCGTGCATACGGCCCAGTGCCTGGCCCAAGTCCGCGGAGTGTCCATCGCCGACCTGGCCAGTCAAGCGACGGCCAACGCCATAGCCCTGTTTCGCCGGCCGTGAAGCCCGTTTACGGCCCGCCGCTCGCTGCTAGAATTCGGGCGATTCAACTTTGCACGCTGGATGGAGTTTATGTCAGAACATGTCGTCATCATCGGCAGCGGACCCGCCGGCTGGTCCGCCGCGATCTATGCTTCCCGCGCGAACTTGCACCCGCTCGTCTTCGAGGGAGCGGAGACAGAGGACAACCGGGTCGCCGGCACGTTGCCTTTGGGGCAGCTCAACCTCACGACGGAGGTCGAGAACTATCCCGGTTTCCCGTCCGGCCACTTGCACGAATACATCCGCAGCGCTGTCGCTAAGGATCGCGTCGATACGTACCTGGAGCCGCTGCACGAGCATCCGCATGCGGTCACCGGCCCCGAGCTGATGAACCTGATGCGGCAGCAGGCACTGAATTTCGGCGCGCGGATCATCACCGACGATGTCGTCAGCGTCGATCTCAGCAAGCAGCCGTACAAACTGACCACGCTGGAAGGCAAGACGCACGAGGCGCTGACGATCATCATTGCCAGCGGAGCGCGGGCGAATTACCTCGGACTGGCCTCGGAGGAGAAGTACAAGAATCGCGGCGTCAGCGCCTGTGCCGTTTGCGACGGGGCGCTGCCGCGATTCCGCAACAAGCCGCTGGTCGTGGTCGGCGGCGGCGACTCGGCAGTAGAAGAAGCGACCTACCTGACGAAGTACGCCTCGGCGGTCCACATGCTGATGCGCCGCGACGTCTTCCGGGCCAGCAAGATCATGCAGGACCGGGCGCAGGCGAATCCCAAGATCCAGATCCACTATTTCCGCGAAGTGGACGAAGTGCTCGGCGACGAGAAGAGCGGCGTCACCGGCATCCGGGTCCGCAACAACCGGGAAGGGGGCACGCACGACCTCGCGGCCAGCGGCCTGTTCCTGGCGATCGGCCACACGCCGAACACGGCGTTCCTCCGCGGGCAGCTCGAGCTGAATGCCATGGGCTACATCAAATACACAACGCCGCTGCGAACCTTCACCAGCAAGGAGGGCGTCTATGCCGCCGGTGACGTGGCCGACGACTACTATCGCCAGGCGATCACGTCTGCCGGCACCGGCTGCATGGCCGCCCTCGACGCCGAGCGCTATCTGGCAGCGAAGGGGTTATGAAGCAGGGGAACGCCACAGAGGCTGTTCACTACAGCGCCTTTTCCGCCGCCGGCTTCCGCCCAAACCGGTGCAGGCAGTACTCGATCAGCGCCGGCAACAGCGAGATAGCAACGATCAGCAGCACGACCAGCTCGAATCGTTCGCGGACGACGGGGATGTTCCCGAGCCAGAAGCCGGCCTGCGTGCAGATCACGACCCAGGCAATACCGCCGAAGATGTTGTAGGCCAGGAAGCGGCCATAGTGCATCGCGCCCACGCCCGCCACGAAGGGGGCGAAGGTCCGCACGATCGGCACGAAGCGGGCCAGCACGATCGTCTTGCCGCCGTAGCGGTCGAAGAACCACTGCGTCCGCTCCAGGTACTTGGGGTTGAGCCAGCGCGAGAGCTTGCCGCTGAGCACCTTGGGCCCAAGGTATTTGCCGATGTGGTAATTGACCGTGTCACCGAGGATCGCCGCGATCGTGAGCAAGATGGTCGCAGTCCAGATTTCCAACGGCTGGTTCGGCCGGGCACAGAACGCCCCCACGGCGAACAGCAGCGAGTCGCCCGGCAGGATCGGCGTTACCACCAGGCCCGTCTCGCAGAAGACGATTGCGAACAGGATCGCATAGGTCCAAACGCCGAAGTCGCCCGCGAGCTTGTCGAGGTGCTCGTCGAATTGAAGGACAAAATCGACCAGTTCGAACATGGCGGCGGGGCTAGAGATTTGGAAAGACTGGCGGGCAACTCTAGCTCACGAGCGCCATCGCCGCCAGCTCATTTGTCGGCCGGTTTGGGCTCGGTTTTGGCTGGATCGTTCGCGGTGGCCTTCTCCAACTTGCCGAACAGGTGGCCGCCGACTTTGCCGTGCTGCCACGTGCCGGCATAGCGGCCTTCGTAAATGACGACGCGGGAGGAAAACGTGCCCAGGCCGGGAATCTCGAGGTTGGTGAGCGTGATCACCGGCGTATCTCCGGCCCACTTGATCTCCAGCGGGATCGGAACGGTCGCGTCCTTGTCGCCGTATTTGATGCGGGCCTTGATCAGCCAGACGTCCCCGTCGGGCAGCTTGAGCGCACTAGAGATCGTGTATTCCTCGGGCTTCGGCGTCTGGTCTTCCTTGCCGGCGATCGTGAAGCTGCCGATGAGCTTCACATTAGTCAGATCGTCCTGGAGCTTCTTGATCATTTCCGGCGTGGGGCTGCTCTTGGCTGGTTCCTGGCCGGGCACGGCCTGGGCGAGCAGCGCGACCAATAGCAGCGAAGCGGTGAAACTGCGGACCATGGCGGTACTCCTCAGAGTCAAACTGAGCTCACCTGCCGCCTAATATAACGCAAAAGGCGGCGCCCAACCTGCGTCGAGCGCCGCCCCGAGTTTCATTGCAGACCGTTTCTGCCGAATTAGCCGATCTCCTCCAGACTTTCATCGCGCGCTGGGCCGGGCACGATGTCGTATCCCGCGATGCGATTGACCGAGCGGGCACTGCGGCGCTCCGCCCCGCGGGCGCAGCCGATGCACTCGCTGGCGTACGGCAAGGTCTTTAGCCGCAGCGAGGCGATCGGGTCACCGCAGTTGTCGCAGCGGCCGTAGGAGCCCGCCTTGATCCGCTCCAGTGCGGCATCAATCTGGGCCAGCTCCCGCGACTCGTAGCTGGCCATCTGCGACCGCATCTCGGCCTGCTCGCTGGCCAGGGCGGCGTCGATCTCGTCGCCGACACCGGCATCCTGGCCGGCGCGAAGTACCGCCGCATCACCCGCGAGCGTCGTTCGCAGCGCGTCGCGCCGGGCGACGAGCGTGCGCATGACCTGTTTCAGGAATTCGTTGCGTTTCATGGTTGCCTCCTCCCGTCTCCGCTTTGGTCTGTCCGCCGAGGCGAAGACTTTATCGCTTGAGATGCTGGGCGTGCTGTTCTCCTTGCCGAGGTTTGATATTGGGAAATACTCGATTCGTTCGATATTACCTGGACCAATCCGGTCCACTGCTCACTACGCTGTCGCGACCTGCTGGGTTCTGCCAAAGCGGACGCGAATGTCTTCGCAGCCGCTCCGTGCAGCGGCGCGCACGTCTGTGTATGCTGTATTCGCCGCGACCGCTTGAGTCTTCCTCGCCGGACGCAGCCCCGCCTGAAATTCTTGCCGCCGCCAGCCGCTGTCCTGCCGCTCGAGTGTCGATCATGGGTCCGCTGCTCACCAAGTGGACGATACGTCTGGCTCTGGCCTGTTACGTCGCGTACCTGGCCGGATGGCTGACAGCCAAGAGCGAGCGCTGGCCGGGGACCGCGCGCTGGCTCTGGACCGGCGGCTGTGCCCTGTTCGTCGTTCACGTGGCGTGTGCGTTTCACTTCTATCACGGCTGGAGTCATGCCGCCGCGTGGCAGACCACCGCCGACGAGACCCGGCGGATGCTGGGTTTTGCCTTTGGCGACGGCATCTACGGCAGCTACTTGTTTCTTATCGCGTGGGTTGCGGATGTAGTCTGGTTGTGGACCGGCAGTCGGCCGGCCGCTGCCGGCAGTTGTGCAACCAGCGTGCCGCGCCCAGCCTGGCCGTGGGGGCAGACACCAGCCTGGCGGGTTGGGGTTCACGTTTTCCTGCTGTTTATCGCCTTCAATGGGGCCATTGTTTTCGAAAGCGGACCGACGCGCTGGTTCGGGATGGCTGCCTGTCTGGCACTTGGCTTTCTGGCCGTCCGGCGGACGTACAATGCTCTGGGAAGCAGCGCGCAAAGGGTTGAATTGCCGCGGTTGCAGGAAATCTCGAAAGACCGAAGAACCGAAGAACCAAGACAGATGGTGCACTAGCTAAGTTCTTTGGATTTTCGTTTGTTTGGTTCTTCGGTTCCTTGGTTCCCGATGACATCCAACTCTTCCAGCCCGCCGCCGCTCAAGATCGCCTATCTCACGGCCGGCGCGGCGGGAATGATCTGCGGCAGCTGCCTGCACGACAACACGCTCGCCCGCGCCTTGATCGCGCAGGGCCACGACGTGCAGCTCGTTCCGCTCTACACGCCGATCCGTACCGACGAAGAAGATGTCTCCGGCCGCCGCATCTTCTACGGCGGCGTCAATATGTACCTGCAGCAGAAGCTGCCGCTCTTTCGCCGGCTGCCAAAATGGCTCGACCGCTGGCTTGATCAGCCTTGGCTGATCAATTGGGCCTCCGGCCGCAGCGTGAAGATCGATCCACAGCAAGTCGCCGACCTGACGCTCTCGATCCTTCGCGGCACGGCCGGATTCCAGCGCAAAGAGGTCGAGCGGCTGGCCGAGTGGCTCGCGGGCGATTTGCACCCGCAAGTGATTGTGTTCAGCAACATCCTCACTGCGGGCTGCGTGCCGGAGATCAAGCGGCGGATGAACGTGCCCGTCGTCGTGACCCTTCAAGGCGACGACATCTTCCTGCGGGGACTCCCGCAGCCGCACCAGTCGCAGGCCTTGGCCGAGATTCGCCGCCTCGCCGGGCAGATCGACGGCTTCATCGCCAACACCCGGTTCTATGCCGACGCGATGGCGGAGTATCTGAGCCTGCCGCGGGAGCGGATCGAGGTCGTGCCGCTGGGGATTGATACCAGGGACTTTGTGAGCGAGAGATCAGGGGTCAGGGTTCAAGGATCAGAGGCGAATGGCCCTCCCAAGATTGGTTACCTGGCTCGGCTCGCCCCGGAAAAGGGACTGCACGTCCTGGCGGAGGCGTTCATTGCCCTGCGGCGAATGCCGGGGATGGAGAACACCCGTTTGCAGATTGGCGGCTGGATGGGCGAGAAGAACCGGTCTTATGCCGAGGGTGTATTTGCCAGACTGCGCGAGGCGGGGCTCGGCGCCGCGTTCGAATATATCGGCGAAGTCGATCGCCGCGGCAAGTTGGAGCTGCTGGCGTCGCTCGATGTGCTCGCGGTTCCCACGACCTACCGCGAGCCCAAGGGGCTGTTTGTCTTGGAAGCGCTCGCCGCGGGAGTTCCAGTCGTCCAGCCCGACCACGGGGCATTCCCCGAAGTGCTGGCCGAAACCGGCGGCGGCCTGCTGCACCGGCCGGAAGACCCGCAGCACCTGGCCGAGCGGCTGCACGAATTGCTCGCGAACGACGAACTGCGCCGCGCGCTGGCTGCCAAAGGAAGAGACAGCGTTCTCGTCAGCCGCAGCGCCGAAACAATGGCCCTGAGTACCGCTCAGGCACTGCGAATTACGATTGAGTGGCACCGCAGCCGCGGTGAGTCAAAGCGGCCTGAGGCGGCCATTGCCCGAGAAGACGCAGCCGTAACTTAAAGCGGCACACGGACTAAAGTGCGGTCGAGAGGGCTTGAACCTCCACGCCCTTGCGGGCGCCAGCCCCTCAAGCTGGTGCGTCTGCCAATTCCGCCACGACCGCGGGAAAACGGCAACATCTAATGTAGGCCGCCGCCGGCTGCCGTCAAGAGACACGGCCGCGGCGCGGCAGGTTCGGGGCAGCCGGCAGCTTGATTGCGGGCCGCTAGCGGGTACGATACATTGCGACCTAATAATTCGTAGTCTAACTATTTGGAGGCTAAGGGGCACGTGCTCGAATACGACTTTGAAAACAGCGTGGGCTTCTGGGTCTGCCAGGCGTCGCACGCGATCCAGCGGGACTTCAACGAAGAGCTGGCACCGCAGGGCGTGACCTATCGGCAGGCCCAGGTGCTGGGCTGCCTGGCCCTCGAGGGGCGCCTGTCGCAGACCGACCTGGCCGAGCGGATGCGGATTGAGCCGCCGACCCTGGTAGGAATTCTCGACCGCATGGAACAGGGGGGCTGGATTCGCCGCGACGCCGACAAGTCCGACCGCCGCCGCAAGTTCATTCAGCCCACGCTCGCCGCCAAGCCCGTCTGGTCGAAGATCGTCGCCGCCGCCAAACGGGTGCGAACCCGCGCCGCGCGGGGCCTGTCCGCGGCTCAATTGGCCCAACTCAAAAAGCTGCTCGGCCTGGTGCAAGCGAATCTCAAGCAAGCGGCGGCCCAGCGGGAAGCCGGCTAGGGCGGCAAGGGACCGAAGAACCAAAGAACCTAGGGAACTTGCCATGCCAATTCTGACAGCCCGGCGCGGCGGGGCCATAATTCTGGCGATTGCCCTGGCGGCGGGCGGATGGTTGCTGCTGTCTACGGGACAGTCGCCGGCCCAGCCTCCGAAGGGTGGTGGAAAGTTCGGCCCGCCGCCCGCTCCCAAGGTGCTGGTTACTGCGGCCCGCGGCGACACGATCGCCGAGCCCCGCTCGTTCGTGGGCACGGTAAAGCCCATCCGCCGCAGCCTCGTCGGCAGCGCCGTGGCCGGTCGCGTCGAGGAATACCTCATCAATGATGGCGACCCGGTGAAGGCCGGCCAGCCGATCGCCCACTTGCGGCGCGGCGTTATTCAGGCGGAGTTGAACGTCGCCAAGGGGGACCTGCAAGTCCGCGAGGCCGAACTGGGCGAGTTGCAAAAGTCGTTTCAGGAGGAAGTCGAGCAGGCGCAGGCGAAGCTAGCCAACGCTCAGGCCACGCTCACCTATCGCGAGAACAAGATGCAGCGGTCGCGGGCCCTGGGCCCGTCGGTGGCGAAGGAGATCTACGAAGAGGACCTGTCGCTCTACACGCAGGCCGCGTCGAGTGCTCGCGAGGCCCAGGCCGCCCTCCGCCTGCTCACGCATGGCGCGCGGGAGATGAAGACCCAGCAGGCCGTGGCCCGCGTCGAGTCGCAGAAAGCAGAGGTAGCACGGCTTCAGGAACAATTCGATCGGCACACGATGATCGCCCCGTTCGATGGCTGGGTCTCGGCCGAGCACACGGAAGTCGGCCAATGGGTGATGCAGGGGGATCCGGTGGCCGAGATCGTCGAGCTGAACGAAGTGGACATCGAGATCGCCGTGGTCGAGGACTTCATCGGCAACTTGCACACCGCCGTCGAAGGCGCGGTCGAAGTGCCGGCGCTGCCCAAGCTGCACCTTACCGGCCGCGTCGCCATCATCAACCCGCAAGCCGACGCGCGGGCCCGCACTTTTCCCGTCAAGGTCCGCGTGCAAAACCAGATCGAGAGCGGGCAGCCGGTGCTGAAGGCAGGAATGTTCGCCCGCGTCACGCTGCCCGTGGGCAAGCCGACGGCCTGCGTGCTCGTGCCGAAGGACGCCGTCGTGCTCGGCGGGCCGACGCCGGTCGTGTTCGCCGTCGCGACCGCGGGCGGCAAGAGCAGCGTGCGGCCGGTAAGCGTGACGCTCGGCCCGGCTCAAGGCACCTGGATCAGCGCGATCGGTGAGCTGAAGGAAGGCGACTCGGTAATCGTCGAAGGCAACGAACGCGTCCGCCCCGGACAGGAGGTCCGCCCCGAACCGAAAACAGTCGCATACCCGTAGGCGTTCGCCATGAATTTGATCGTAGGCTTCGTGCGCAATCCGGTGAAGGTCACGGTCGGCGTGATTCTTGTGTTGCTGTTCGGCGTGCTGGCGATGATCTCGATGCCGATGCAGCTTACGCCGGAGGTGGAGATTCCGACGTTGTCGATCGAGACTGTCTGGCCCGGGGCCAGCCCGCAGGAGGTCGAGCGCGAGATCATCCAGGAGCAGGAAGAGCAGCTCAAGAGCGTCGAAGGGGTCCGCAAGATCTCGTCGGAGAGCATGGACTCGATGGGCCGCGTCACGCTGGAGTTCCCGGTCGGCACCGACATGGGCGAGGCGATGCTCAAGGTCAACACCAAGCTCGCCCAGGTGCCCGACTATCCGGAGGACGCCAAAGAGCCGGTCATCAACACGTCGAACGCCGCCGACCGGCCGATTGCCTGGTTCATTTTGAGCCAGCGCGTGCCGCCCCGCGCCGATGCCGACCAGCTCGTGGCGCAGCACCCCGAGCTGAAGGCCGAGATCGACCGGGCCTACATCGCCAAGAGCGAGGGGCTAAAGATGCACCGGATGCGGGCCCTGGCCGCGAAGGACCCCCGCGTGCGGGCGTGGCTCCCCGACGTCGGCGACGTTTCCACCAAGCGCAAGTTCGCCGAGGACTTCATCGAAGCCGCACTGGAGCGCGTCGAGGGAGTCTCGAACTCTAACGTCTTCGGCGGCCAGGAAGAGGAGCTGCAAGTCGTCATCGATCCGGAGCGGCTGGCGGCCCGCGGGCTGACGATCAACGACGTGCGGCAGGCCCTCCGCAGCCAGAACGAGGACACCTCCGGCGGCGACTATTGGGAAGGCAAACGGCGA
>DASRJB010000080.1:0-2153 GCA_035649715.1 Pirellulaceae bacterium | reverse complement strand
GCCGCCGGGGCCGCGGCGAAGGGCGCGGCGAGTCAAGCGAGATGCTGCCGCCCCGCCGCCAGGAAGAGGCGCCGCCGCCGGAGCTGGAATCCGAGTTCGATCTGGATCGCGACGAGGAATTGGACCTGGAGCGGGCGCTCGACGAAGAGTTTCCCGATCAGCCGCGGCTGCCCGAGGAACGCGAATCGCCGCCGGCAGGCGACCGCGAAGAGCGCGAACCGCGCCGCCGTCGCCGGGGCGGTCGCCGGCGCGGGGGGCGCGACCGCGACGAGGCCGCGGCCGAGCGATCCTCGGGTTTTGGCGCACCAGAGGCGGATGAGCAGCGCCCCGCGGCTCGGCCCGTCCAGGACAGCGAGCCGGCGGACCAGCTCGACGAGCACGACGATTTGGATTCGGCCGAAGGCGACGAGGAGCACGTCTCAGGCGTGCCCACGCACAAGAAGATTCCCACCTGGGAAGAGGCCGTCGGCCTGCTGATCGAGTCCAATATGGCCGGGCGGGCCAGCGGCCCCGACCGCGACCCTTATCGCGGAAGGGGGCGCGGGGGAAGAGGCCGCGGCGGGCGGCGATAGGAAAACACCAAGAACCGAAGAACCAAAGAACCAAAGAACCAAAGACAGGTTGACAGCCACAGTTTTGGTTCTTCGGTTCTTTGGTTCTTGGAGCTTTCCTCCGTGGTTCCTCTCTATCAGCAGCATCTGGCGGCCCTCCGTTCGGCTTTCCCCGCGCCGGTCTCGGACCCGGTGCACGACGGCTACGTCGTGTTTTCGCTGCTGCGAACGCTGGACCGCGTCGATGCCCTGAAGTCGCAGGCCCCGATCCTCGGCACGCCGCGCGAGCCGGACTATGCCGCCGCGGCCGAGGCCAGGCTGGGCGACGGGCCGCAGACGCTGGAGGCGGTGATTCCGCAGCTCGTGGGCGTGCTGGACGGCATGCTCATCACCGGCCACCCGCGGAGCCAGGTAAACGTCGTCGCCCATCCGTCCATTGCCAGCATCATCGGGGTCATTCTGCCGAGCATGTACAACCCGAACCTGTGCAGCGAGGAAAGCGGTCGCGGGTTCTCGGCCGCGGAGGTCCGCGTCGCCTCGATCGCCAGCCGGCTGGTCGGCTACGATCCCGCCCGGGCCGGCGGCGTGTTCACCTTTGGCGGCACCGGCACGCTGCTGTACGGCATCAAAATCGGCCTGGAAAAAGCGCTGCCGGGCACGTTTGCGAAGGGCTTAGCCCGCCACTCCGTGGCGGGTTCCCGCGACGGAGTCGCGGGCCACCGAGCGGTCATCCTTTGCTCGCAGCAGGGGCATTATGCCTGTTCCAGCGTCGCAGCGTGGCTCGGCCTGGGGAAGGACAACGTCATTCGCGTGCCCTCGACGCGCGACAATGCGATCGACATCGCAGCCTGCGAGGCGGAGGCCCGCGAGCAGCTCGCCGCGGGCAACACGATCGCAGCGATCGTCGCCACGATGGGCACCACCGACGCCTTCGGGATCGACGACCTCGCCGGCCTGGCCGCGATGCGCGACCGCCTGGCCGCGGAGTTCAAGCTGCCGTACAAGCCGCACCTGCACGCCGACGCGGTCATCGGCTGGGCCTGGTCGGTGTTCAGCGACTACAGTTTTGCCGAAAACTCGCTGGGTTTTCGCGGCCGGACCGTGCGGGCTCTGGCCGCGGCCGTCAGCCGCATCCGGCACTTGGGGCTGGCCGATTCGCTGGGGATCGACTTTCACAAGACGGGATTCGCTCCTTACATTTCGTCGCTGTTTCTGCTCCGCGACCGGGCCGATTTCGCCGCCGTCGTGCGGCAGCGCGAGACGATGCCCTACCTGTATCACACGGGCGAGTATCATCCTGGCATGTTCACGCTGGAGACCTCGCGGAGTGCCACCGGCGTGATGGCGGCTTTAGCGAATCTGCTGCTGCTCGGTAAGGACGGCTTCCGCACGCTGATCGGCCACGCGGTCGAGATGGCCGAGGTGCTCCGCGAGCTGATTATCAGCCGGCCGGAGCTGAGCGTACTGAACGACGACAACTACGGACCGGTCACGCTGTTTCGCGCCTATCCGCCCGGCGTCGATACCTTTCAAGCCGTCGAGCGCGAACGGAGCGACCCGTCCTACGCCGGCGAGCTGGCCCAGCACAACGAGCTCAACCGC
>DASRJB010000079.1:0-6973 GCA_035649715.1 Pirellulaceae bacterium | reverse complement strand
CTTGAAGCGCTCCAGCCCGGCGGCAGCCGCGTGCGGCTTGTCCTCCGCACGGACCAGCCCAACCAGCAAACTCAGGCCAGCGGCAACGACCAGCGTCAGGGTGGTTTTCACGGACTTGTCCTCCAGGGATGGCGCGGCGGTGAAATTGGGGCGAGGGCAGCGCTCGTACTATAAGAACGCGGGGCAGCAGTCACAAGCGATTGCCACCGCATCCCTGCGTCGCTTGCAGTTCCAGACATAGTGTCTTATCCTGCGCAGAGGCGCTTCCGGACCTCGACAGCTGGGAGGACGCGGCGATGCAACTTCATTTGGCCTGTGTCCTGGCAGCAGTGGCGCTTGGGCAAGCGCCACAGGGCAAGACGCGGCTGGACGCGGAGGCCGAGCGGAAGCGGCAATTGGAGGAGTTCGCGGCGGATGCGGTGAAGTATGAGGTCGCGCTCGCGACGCCGCAGCCGGCGCGGCTGGAATTGCTTGCGCAGCCGGTGCTGAATTGGGATGGTTCGGCGTTTGTGTGGCTCAAGGAGGGGCGGCCGGAAGTGATCGGCGCGTTTTGGAAAACGCTCGACGCCCGCACTGGCAAACTGCTCTACGGCCACGCCTTTCATTCGCTCAGCGATCAGCCGATCACGGCGACCTATAGCGGCCAGACGATCTGGTCGCCGAAGGCCGCGGGCCTGGAATTTCGGCCCGTGGAAGGAGCCGAAGCCGTCGCGGAGGATTCGCGGCGGCGGCTGGTTCAGCTGCGGTCGCTTTCCCGCGACTTCTCCGCGGTTCAGTGGAAAGGGGCCCGCTCGCAGCTCCGCATGCTGACGCAGCCGATCTATCGCTACGAGCCCCGCTCGGGCGCTTGCAAGGACGGCGCGATCTTCGCCTTCACGAATACCGAGTTCGGCACCGACCCGGACGCCCTGCTCATCCTGGAGGCCCGGCAGGTGGAGGGCAAGCTGCGGTGGGAGTACGCCTTCGTGCGATTTCATTACGCCGAGCTCAGCGGCAATCACCAGGACCAGGAAGTCTGGCGGGTCAAAGACACCTGGCAAGAACGCAAACGGCACAAGTTTGGCGCGGACCCCGGCCGCGAGAACGTCTATTACTCGGTGATCCTGCCGTAGGCACGATGACGCAATAGTTACACGATTGTTGCGCAGCGGGACGAAACGCGTCGTAATCTATGGTCCAGGGAGGCCGACCATGAATGTCACTTTGCCCGGGTTCGTGCTGGGAGTTTTGCTGGCGTCGGCTGGGCCGGCTCTGGCCGACGAGCAGCAGCCGGTCAAGCCGCCAGCGGTGCCGCCGCTGCCGGGGGTGGCGCTGCCGCCGGGATACGTGTGGGTTCTGGAGGGCGGCCTGCAGCCGCGCGTGGAAGGGCGAGATCAGCCGCCGACGTGGCTGGCGGAGAAGCTGGCCAAGACAAAAGTGCCG
Source organism: Pirellulaceae bacterium (assembly GCA_035649715.1). Taxonomy (GTDB): domain Bacteria; phylum Planctomycetota; class Planctomycetia; order Pirellulales; family Pirellulaceae; genus CAYLLN01. The sequence goes on along the minus strand of DASRJB010000079.1, from coordinate 5,551 downwards.
ACGATGAAAGAAGCACGGCAGATCGCCGCCGAAAAGGTGCGGCCGACGGCTCACATTTACGATGCGATTACGTTGACAAGCGTCGTGGGCATCTTCGAATTGGGCCGGAAGGTGGCGAAATTCGGCGAGGAGGGCGACTTCGTCTGGGTCGTGCGGTTCGTCCGCAAGGGCGGCGTCACGCAGGAGCTGTCGATCAGCAGCTCGACCGGCGAAGTGCAGATGCTGCTGCCGGCGAAAGTCGAGGAATAAGGGGATTTGCGGCGTGCCGGAATGCCACAGAGGGCATTCCCTAGAGGCATCCCTATTTCTGGCGATCCGGCGGCGGGTGACGGGCGTAGGAAGAGAAGAGCCATCGATATTGTTGGGCCGCGCCGGCGTTTCTGCGGCGCGCGCCGGGGCCGGCGCGGCGTGACTCGAAATTGAGGAGCGAAGTCATGACGCGCACATTGCAACCCTGGACCAACCGCCTGCCGCGGTTCTTTGAAACGGAGTTCCCCAAGTGGATGGGAGAAGTGTTTGGCCCCGAGATGGAGTTCGGCCGCGAGGAGCGGTTCCTGCCCGCGGCGAACTTGAGCGAGACCGACAAGGCGTTTGAGCTGGCGGTCGAATTGCCCGGGATGAAGCCCGAGAACGTGAAGGTCGAGATGCACGACGGAAACCTCGTCGTTACGGGCGACAAGCACGAGGAGCAGGAGGAGCAGGGCAAGACGTTCCACCGGATCGAGCGGCGCAGCGGCAGCTTTCGCCGCGTCTTCGCATTGCCCGCCGCCGTCGATGAAAACGCAATCGACGCCCACTTTGCCCACGGCGTGCTGAAGGTCACCCTGCCGAAGACGCCGGAGGCCGCGCCCAAGAAGATCGAGATCAAGGGCTAATTGCAGGAGGTGGTCGCCGTCGCCGTACGCGAGACCAGGCTGCAAGTTGAGTATTGCGCGGCTAGAATGCGGGCCTCGTGAGGAACATCTCATGTGGCATCGCGCAATGGTTCGACTCGTCAGCCTCGGCTGTCTGCTGCTCATCGCCGGCTGCTCGCTGCCGCAGGCCCAGAATACGCGGCTGCTGAAGTCCTGGACCGCGAAGTGCAAGGAGGCGTCCGACTTGCTGGCGACGGTCAAGGATGCGCCCTCGGCCAAGGCCGCAAGTCCGAAGATCATCAAGCTCATGAAAGAGCTGGATAAGCTGAACGAGCAACTCGACGAATCGTACGATCCGAGCGACGTCAGCCTGGTCGAAATGCCCGGCACCACGAAGCACCTTGGCGAAGGAATCGGCGAAATGCAGCGGCTGATGCAGGAAAGCGTGCGGATCGGCCAGGACCGCGAGCTGCGCGCGGCCCTGGGCGAGGCATGGCAGTATCTGCCTGCCGCGCCGCTCGTGGACGCCGAGGGGAATCTGATTCAGGGATGACGTGGGCTCTGCCCACCAGACCGGTGCTCGTGCGGCGGGCACAGCCCACGCTACCCGCCGTCGAAGGCCCTTTGCAGCGCCGCGATGTCGAGCTTCTTCATTTGCATCATGGCGCCAAACGCCCGCTGGGATCTGGCGGCGTCGGGGGACGTGATCATGTCGAGCAGGGCTGTGGGAACGACCTGCCAGGAAACGCCGAACTTGTCCTTCAGCCAGCCGCACTGCTGGGATTTGGGATCGCCGCCTGCGGAGAGCTTGTTCCAGAAGTGATCCACCTCTTCCTGCGACTGGCAATAGATCTGAAGCGAGATGGCCTCGTTGAACTTGAAGATCGGCCCGCCGTTGAGGGCGGTGAAGGGCAGCCCCTCCAGCTCGAAAGCGACGGTCATCACCGAGCCGGCGGGTTTGCCGTGAACCTCGGTGCCGGCCTTGCCGTAACGGGCGATCGTGGTGATCCGTGAATTCTCGAAAATTCCAACATAAAAGTTGGCGGCCTCTTCGGCCTGCGTGTCGAACCACAGACAGGGAGTGATCTTCTGCTTGAACTGCATGGCGGCTCTCCTGGAAAACGCAGCTGGGAGACGAACGATCTACAGCTAGTCGTATGCCGAAAGTCCAAATCGACAGAACGCCAAAAAAGTTGGCGACGTGGCCGGCCTGACTCGCTTGCTTGACAATCTGCTGGGAGTGGGATACGAACGTGCATGGATCGGCGCGGCCGTGGCTGCCGCTGGTCCCGGAAGCTCTGGGGACGGAAAATCCCCGCACGATTCCCCCGATGGATTCTGCCATGTCCATACTGCTCGCCCAGGCCGAGTTGGTCCCGATCATCGGGATCGCGGCGGCCATTTTCGTCTTGTTCTTCATGCTGATCGTGGTGGCGGTTTTTGCCAACTACTTCCGGCTGTGGATTCAGTCGTTCCTGACCGGCGCGGGAATCACGATCTGGGACCTGATCGGGATGACCTTCCGCAAGGTAAACAAGGACGTCATCGTCAAGAGCAAGATCATGGCCGTCCAGGCCGGCCTGGGCGAGGAAGGCGAGATTACCAGCAAAGCGCTGGAGGCCCACGCCCTGGCGGGCGGCAACGTGCCGCTGGTGATCCGATCGCTGATCGCCGCCGCCAAGGCCAAGATCATTCGCCTCTCGTTCCGCGAGGCGACGGCGATCGACCTGGCCGGCCGCAACGTGCTCGAGGCCGTGCAGACGAGCGTCTATCCCAAGGTCATCGACTGCCCGGGCCGCGGCAGCGGCACGCTCGACGCGGTGGCCCGCAACGGCATTCAGCTCAAGGTGCGGGCCCGCGTGACGGTGCGGGCCAACTTGCAGCGGGTCATCGGCGGCGCTACGGAGGAGACGATCATCGCCCGCGTCGGCGAGGGCATCGTGAGCGCGATCGGCAAGGCCGACGACCACATGCAGGTGCTGGAGAACCCCGACCAGATCGCCGCCGAGGTGCTCGGCCGGCAACTCGACGCCAACACCGCGTTCGAGATCGTCTCGATCGACATCGCCGACATCGACGTGGGCGAAAACGTCGGCGCTCGCTTGCGGGCCGACCAGGCCGAGGCCGATACGCGCGTGGCCCGCGCCCGGGCCGAAGGCCGGCGGGCCGCCGCCGTGGCTTCCGAGCAGGAGCAGTACGCCCGCATCGAAGAGAGCCGAGCCAAGCTGGTCGAGGCCGAGGCCGAAGTGCCCAAGGCGATGGCCGATTCGTTCCGGACCGGCCGGCTGGGCATTCTGGACTATTACAAGCTCCGTAACGTGCAGGCCGACACCGACATGCGCCGCGCCATCGCCGGCAGCGGAGCAGCCGGCGGCAGCGCCGGCCAGGCGACGAGGCAATAACGTGCTAGTAACCGGTGCTAGTGGCTAGTGCTAGTGGCTAGTGCCAGAATCAGTTTTCCTTTCACTAGCCACCAGCACTAGCCACCAGCACGACCCATGCCTGACGAAGTCGAAGAATTCCTCCGCCGCGTCGCCCAGATGCGGGCCCAGGCGGAAGCCCAGGCGCGGGCCCAGCAGCAGCGTCCCAAGCCGCAGCCCGCGCCGCCTCCGCCGCGGCCGGCCGCTCCGCCGCCGCCAGCGCGCCTGGTTCCCGCGCGGCAGGAGATGGTTCCGCTGGAGCCGGTCGAAGTCGAAATCGTCGATGCCGAGTTGGCCGAGATCGGCGACTCCGTCGGCCGGCACGTCACGCAGCACCTCCGCGGGACCGAGGAGATTGCTGAGCACACGCGGCACTTGGGCGAAGAAGTCGATCAGGCCGACGACAAGCTGGAATCGCATCTTCACCAGGTCTTCGACCACCAGCTCGGCAAGCTGAAGAAGACCGCCAGCACCACCGCCGCGGCGCCTTACGACTCCCCTGCGTCCGACATGAGCGAGTTGCTTCAGATGCTCCGCTCGCCGAAATCGGTCCGCGACGCAATCGTGATGGCCGAAGTGCTCCGCCGGCCGGACGATCGGTGGTAGCAGGTCAAGAACCGAAGATCCAAAGAACCAAAGAACCCATTGACTTTGGTACTTCGGTTCTTTGGCTTTGATTACACTGAGCCGCACCATTGACTCGTACGAGGTAGCTTGCCATGTCCGTTACGAAAGTCGCCCCCGGCACCACGCGGCTGGGATGGATCGGGACCGGCGTGATGGGGCAGAGCATGTGCTCGCACCTGCTGGCCAAGGGCTTTGCCGTCACGGTTTATAACCGCTCGCGGGCAAAGGCCCAGGGGCTCTTGGACAAGGGTGCGACCTGGGGGGCATCGCCCAAGCAGGTGGCCCAGCAGAGCGACGTCGTGTTTGCCATTGTCGGCTTCCCTCGCGACGTTCGCGAGGTCTTCCTGGGCGGCGAAGGCGCGCTGGCCGGGGCGCAGGCGGGCAACGTGCTTGTGGACATGACGACCAGCGAGCCGTCGCTGGCCGTCGAGATTTACACCGCCGCCAAATCCAAAGGGGTCGCCGCGATCGACGCGCCGGTCTCGGGCGGCGACGTGGGTGCTCGCGAGGCCCGGCTGTCGATCATGATCGGCGGCGACCGCGACGCGGTGGACGCCCTGTCGCCCTGCTGGGAAGCGATGGGCAAGACGATCATCCACCAGGGCGGCCCGGGGGCCGGTCAGCACACGAAGATGGTCAACCAGACGCTGATCGCCTCGAACATGATTGGCGTCTGCGAGGCCCTGCTGTACGCCTACAAGGCCGGCCTCGACCTGCCGACCGTGCTCCAGTCGGTCGCCCCCGGTGCGGCGGGCAGCTGGTCGCTCTCGAACCTCGGGCCGCGGATCATCGCCAATAATTTCGATCCGGGCTTCTTCGTCGAGCACTTCATCAAGGACATGGGCATCGCCCTCGACGAAGCCAAACGGATGAACCTCGCCCTCCCCGGCCTCGCCTTGGCCCACCAGCTCTACATTTCGCTGAAAGCCAAGGGCCACGGCCGCGACGGCACGCACGCCCTGACGCTGGCCCTGGCGGAATTGTCGGGGATCGATTGGCGCCGGCGGTAGCCGGGTAAAACCCAAGAACCGAAGAACCAAAGAACCGAAGAACCAATAGGACCTTATTTGGGTCGTCGATTCTTTGGTTCTTGGATTTCTTCTGATCCTTCGTTCTTGGAGTTTTTGTGCTGTCACAACACGCTAGCTCGCTGCTCGTGCTCGCCGGCGTGGGCCTCGCGGTGTATCTGCTGCTCCGCTCGTCGGCCAAGCGGCGTCAAGAGCAAGCCGACGAGGATCAGCGGCCCTTGGCGAAGGCCAGCACCGCCGCGGCCGACGCGCCGGCGGATGTACTGCGCTGGCAGATCGAGCTCTACGAAACGGCCCGCGATCTGAAGGCCGAGATCGACACGAAGTTCGCAGCCTTGCAGGCCCTGGCCCTTCTCGCAAGGCAGGAATCGCAGCGCCTGGAGACCGCCCTGGCTCGCGTCGCGGAGGTGACCACGCCCCATGCGCGCCACTCGCTCGCCGCCATCGAAAGCCTGGGCGATTCCGCGCAGCTCGACAACCGGGAGCGGCTGCCAGCGGTCGCAGCGCAGATGCCCACGCACAACGACCTCCGCGGCGCACTCTTTGACGACAACCGCGACCTCGTCGCCGTCGCCAACCTCGCCGACCAGGGCCTGTCCGCCCCCGAAATCGCCCGCCGCCT
>DASRJB010000078.1:0-10242 GCA_035649715.1 Pirellulaceae bacterium | reverse complement strand
TCGAGACCCGCGCGCCCTGCGGACCATTGATCAGCCCGTAGTTGTGCGGGCCCTCGGGATGCCCCGTCGTTTGCGACTCCTCGATGCTGCACCACTGCAGCGTCACGTCCTGCGCGCCGAAGATATCGACCGTCTCATCGGTGCCCCAGGCGGCCGAGACGTGATCGAGGATCACCCGCTTGTTCTCGCTGAACTGCAGCGTGTCGCCCGAGGCTCCGCGAGCATTCGCCGAGCGGACGCGGAGGAACCGCACCACCAGGTCGTCGATCGGCTGCCGGGCGCGGTAGCGCGTCTTCAGGCTGCCGGCGATCGTGATTCCCGCTCCCGGCGCGGTCTGGCCGAGAATCGTCAGCTCGCCGTGCTCGATCACGACGTCCCGTTCGATCACGCCGCTCGTGGCGAAAACAATCGTCCGTGGGCCTTCCGCCGCGCAGGCTTCCTGCAAGCTGCCCGGCCCGCTGCCCTTCAGGCTCGTGACGACGATCACCCGCCCACCGCGTCCGCCCTTGGCGACCGCACCAAAGCCCTCGGCTCCGGGAAACGCCGGCGGCGGCTCGGCTGCCAGGGCGGATAATGAACCGACCGCACAGATCGTCGCGACCGCAACGACTCGTGCCCAAGCTCCTCGTGCCCAAGCTCCGCTTGGGCACGCACGCCGCCGAAGCTCCGCTTCGTGTCCAGTTCGCGAAGCAGAGCTTCGCGGACTTGCGGTCCCAAGCGGAGCTTGGGACCGAGGGCACGTGCTCATTTCGACTGCTCCTTGGCGTGCAGCGCTGCGTGCTGGTCGCCGTCGTGCGGGCGGTTGTCGAAGCCCTTGTCCGCCGTCAGCTCGATCCGGTCCACGAACTTCACGTTGGCGCACTCGTCAATCTCGTGCGTGTGGCAGGCCGCGAAATCGGGAATGAAGAACCGCACCGGACCGCCGGCCTTCGCGGGCAGCGGCTGCCCGTCCAAGCGGTAGATGACGAGCGCCTTGTCGGCGACGGCGTCGAGCGGAATGCTGGCGTGAAAATTATCGGCCGCCGCGTGCAGGCCCAGCCACTTCGCGGCCTCCTTCGGCCGCACCAGCTCCAGGATTCCCGCCAGCCTGACAGCGTCTCCCTTCCGACCCGGCACCAGCCGGCTGACATCCGCGACCTGGTGCTCCGCGCCAATCGCGGCCAGGTCGGCAAACGTGAGCGAGCGGGGCGATTCGACCAGGCCGGATATGGAGAACATTGGTTCCTCGGAAGTACGCGTCGCGATGGCCGCATCATAGCACCACTCGCCGCGAAAGTTGGCCGCGGCGAGGGCACGGCGATTGCTCGTTGAACCCGGGCCGGAGGCGACGGCGGCTACCGCGAAGAGCCTCCGGCTCCCCGGGTTAAACGAATTGCAAAAGGAACAAGCAATGAAACTCTGTCTCTTGGCTCAGGCGGCAGGCGACGGTGTGGGTGCGGCGGGCGGTGCGCTCGCTCTCGGCGGCGGCATGATGCTGGTCATGCTGATCCTCGGGTTGCTGTGCCTGGTGCTGTGGATCTGGGCGCTGATCGATGCGATCCAGAATCCCGGGCTGAACCAGACCGAGCGGCTGATCTGGGTGCTGGTGATTTTGCTGACGAACACGCTCGGAGCGATCCTCTATCTGCTGATCGGCCGCAGCCGGCGGGCCATGACAACTTGACGGCCGCGAGGTATTGGCGTTGGCCTCGGGCCTGGTGGGAACTGGACTGGGTCACGCTTAACGTCGGCGGGCTACCGCCTCGCGGGGTGGATTTGGGCTTGCTTTTGGTGAGGATCGTGCAATAATTAGGGTAGTTCTATTTGGCATTCTCGGCGTCCGCCCTTCTTTTGGACCCTCGCCCCGAATTCCTATACGGGCGGAAATGGATCGTCGTTGAGGCCGTGCTGGCGGCACACCGTGGCTGAGGCAGCGCCGCATGGCTCTCCGGCCGTACGGCGCGGCTGACGTGTTGGTGGCGGCTCAATGCGTGTCGTCCTCGCGCGCCGCGTGAGGAGGTCCGTTCCGCCGAACAAGCGGACGAACCGAAAACTGACCTGCGGTTCGAAGTCATCTTTCTTAGAGAGGCCTGTCATGCTTCGGCTGGCAATTGTTGATTCGGATGGAAAGCACATGGATGCCAAGGAGATCGCGTCGGCCGTCGATCTGGTGAGCATTGCCGAGCAAGCGCGGACGATAATTCGCGACTGCGAGCAATTGGCCAGGGACAAGCGGCCCCGGCAGACCGCCGGGACGGGACGGGTGCCCTATTCCACCTGACGTCGTTCCTACGACGGGGCCAAACTGCCGCCCGCGCGCCTCAAAACCTTCTCGCCCGGACCAAAGAGCATGGCACACAACCGATACGCAGCACGCCGGCACATTCCGCCCGCGAGCGGCCTCGTGCTCGGCGTGCGACCGATCTTTTTGATCGCAGCGTTGCTTTGCGGGGTGACTCTGTTGTGGACGGCCTGGACCGTGCTCGTGACCGCTTGGTAGTTTTTGTCGGCAGGCTGCGTCCGCACTGATTCGAGGACCGATGGTTCCTGTTTCTCAAGAATTCGCGTTCACCGGGGTCAATGGCGTAAGGCTGAAGATCAGCGTCTCGACAGACGGCGGCCGGTGGCATTGCCTGGACTGCTGGCAATTCGGCGACGTGCCACCGGAGGCGGAAGTGCCAGAAACTGAGCGGCGAGCTCATGACGCTGCCGACGAGCACGCCCGTTCCTGCCCAGCCGGCTTCGGCCGGAACATCACGCGGCCCGGTCGGGCCCGCTAAACGTCCGGCAAGTCGCCGACTGGAAGTTCGCCGAATTCGGACAGAGTGCCGACGGTCGCGAGCTGCACCTGGTCTTTTCGGGTGACGACGCCTTCTGCGTCCGGCGAGCGACACTGACACTCGCCCATTGATAAGTGAACAATGGTACGCTATTTGCAGTATCGTTCCGTTTGCGCGGCGACTGCCATTTTGGACGCCGCCGCCTGGGGAACTGACCGTCCGGCTAAGGCGGCTATTCTTCCCTGTGAGCGACTGCTGAACACAGCCGCAACTCGTTCCGCAGATATAACGAAAACTCGCGAGCGCAAGCTCAAATGCTTATGTTCGTCATGGCATCCGCGGACCACATTCGTCGATCTAAGCAGTTGTACAGAAGGGGTTTCCGGCGGGCACTTGCCAAATACGAGCGAAGAAAAAAGTTCCGACGCGGGAGAGTTTCCGTTATGCGATTTCAATTGCCATTGGAGGCGTATGGGTTTGCTCCCAACGGTTATCGCGGCACCCTTAGAGCTCCTAATACAAACCGGTAGCGTGAGCGAGGGGACTTTATCGATGCGGCCCGAACTTAGAAAACCCCTCGCTTAAGCGTCGGGTTAGTGATAGTTGAGTTAGCAGCCGCGATGCATTGGCACGTTACCTGCATTATTTCCTTACTGCACAGCGCGGCTCAGCAATGGATGCCCCGCAGTGCGGGGAGGGAACTGGCCATGTTGGTGCGTGAATTGATGACCCGCGGCGTGCAATGTGTGTCGCCCGGCGAGAGTATTGCCGGTGCCGCGGAGAAGATGAAGCGGCTCAATGTCGGCTCGCTCCCGATCTGTGGGGAGGACGACAAGCTGGCCGGTATGATTACCGACCGCGACATAACGGTACGTGCCACCGCCGAGTGCTGCGAGCCGCGCTCCACGACCGTCGGGGAAGTTATGACGCCCGGCGTCGTGTATTGCTTCGACGATCAGCCCATCGACGAGGTGGCCGGGCTGATGGAGAAGCACCAGATCCGCCGGCTGCCGGTCATCAACCGCGAGAAGCGGCTGGTCGGCATTGTCTCGCTGGGCGACCTGGCGGTGAAGCACCGCGACGACCGGCTGAGCGGCGAGGCCTTAGAGCGAATTTCGGAGCCGGCAGTGCCGCTACGCTAGCTCCGCAGCTAGCACGGCGCGTAAAGGAACGGAAGCCATGACCTCGATAGCGTCTTTGGGCGAGGCAAGGAAGGCGCGCTTAAGACCTGTCCCTGGGGCGTGCGAAGGAGTCGACCGATGTTGTTTCGCAATCGCGTGGAGGCTGGACGGCGGCTGGCCGCGGAACTAACGAACTACGCGGACCGGCCGGACGTGCTCGTACTCGCGCTGCCCCGCGGCGGCGTGCCTGTCGGCTATGAAGTGGCGCGGGCGCTCCACGCACCGCTCGATGTCTTCCTGGTCCGCAAGCTGGGCGTGCCCGGCCGGCCGGAGCTGGCCATGGGGGCCATTGCTTCCGGCGGCACACGGGTGCTTAACGAAGAGCTGCTGGGCATGCTGAGCGTGCCGCCGCGGCGGATCGCCGAAGTGGCTCAGCGGGAGCAGCGCGAGCTGGACCGCCGCGAGCGGCTCTATCGCGGCAGCCGCCTTCCGCCGGAAATTCGCGAGAAGACGGTGATCCTGGTGGACGACGGGTTGGCGACCGGCTCCACGATGCGGGCCGCGGTGTTGGCGCTGCGGCAGCTGCAGCCGGCAAGGATCGTCGTCGCCGTTCCGGTCGGAGCGAAGCAGACCTGCGCGGAGTTCGAGTCGGAGGCCGACGAGACGATCTGCGCGACGACGCCGGAGCCGTTCCATGCGGTGGGCGCGTGGTACGACAACTTCGATCCGACGAGCGACGACGAAGTCCGCCGGCTGCTCGCGCGGGCCAGCGAAGAGCTGCGGGCAGCCGTGCCCGCGGCGACCTGACGCCCGTGTGGGGCGATGAAATCTACGAAACAAAAACCGACTCGCGCGCGAAGAAAGCCGCAGCCGCGCGACAAAGAGATCGTCTTCTCGTGCAGCCCCTACGAAGCGGCGCTGTCCGACATGCCGCTGAACGCGATCCAGAACGTCCAGGTCAATCACATCGTTCGGGCCGTCGCCTGCCGAGGCGGGCCTTGCCGGTGAGGCCCCGCCGCCTGCCCGATCCGAAGCGACGAGCGACGTGCAGCCCCTTTAGCTCATTTGTCGCGACTGCACGGCCGGTTCTTCGAGTTTGTTCATCGCGGCCACGGCCAGCGGCTGCAGATCCAGAATGTCAGCCGCGACCTGCGTCAATTCGAGCAACAGCTCGCGGCGAACCAGCGGCGGCAACTGTTCAAGTTGCTGCAGCAGGTGCCGCACGCGCTCGTCGCGGGTGATGCCGGCGTCGTCGAGTGCCGACGAGAGCCGGTGGATGTGCATCCAGAAGTCTTCCATCTCCCGGCTCATCGATCGTCCCCCAACGAAAGTTCGATTGGACCACAAGTCGGCCCAACTTCAACACCAGCACACCATTTTGTAATACGCTCGTCTATTTGACGGCGCGGAATCGCGCAGATGGCAGTCGAAAGTGGGTCGTTGAGCCCGGTGGCGAATGGCAGGCCGACGCGTTAAGCTCGCGCGTGTAGCAGCAACGAACGACGGTTGGCCGAGGGACTGGCATGGCAGGCGGCAAGAAAAGCTCGAAAAAAGGCCTAGTGCAAGGCCGCTCGCCCGCCCGGCTTCGCACCGCGCCCAGTGCAGCCGACGATGATCTTGAGTTCACTCCGACGGTTGTCGGCGTCGGCGCGTCGGCGGGCGGCCTGGAGGCGTTCAGCCAGTTGCTCAGGGCCCTGCCGGCAGACACCGGACTGGCCCTGGTCTTCGTGCAGCACATGGCCCCGCACCACGAAAGCGCGCTCGCCTCGCTGCTGGCCTCTTCGACCAGCCTGCCCGTCATCCAGCCCACGGAGGACTCGCGTCTGGAGCCGGATCACGTCTATGTCATTCCGCCCAATCGAGGACTGGAGGTGCAAAACGGCCGGCTAATCATCCAGCCGCGGCCCACCGACCGCACGCAATACTTGCCGATCGACCACTTCTTCCAGTCGCTGGCCAAGGCCTACGGCAGCGACGCGGTCGGCGTGATCCTCTCCGGCACGGGCTCGGACGGCGTCGAGGGGATGCACGCCATCAAGGCTGCTGGCGGCACGACGCTGGCCCAGGATCCGGCGACGGCCAAGCAGCCGGGCATGCCGCAGGCGGTCATTTCCACCGGCAAGATCGAATACGCGCTGAGCCCCGCGGAACTGGCCCAGGAGCTGGCGCGCATCGCCCGCAACCGGGCGGAGTCGCCGGCTGAATCGCGCCGCGCCGCCGAGGCCGCCCTGCTCGATCCGGAGCACCTCCAGCAGATCTTCGAGATTCTGCGGCGGGTCAGCGGCGTCGATTTCGGACAATACAAGCTGCCGACCGTGCAGCGGCGGATTCAGCGGCGGATGGCGCTGCACAAGGTCGGCGCGCTGGAGCAATACGTCTCGGTTCTGCGCGAAAACCAGGCCGAAGCCAACAACCTCTACCAGGACATCCTGATCCACGTCACGCGGTTCTTTCGGGATCCGGATTCGTTCAGGCAATTGGCCACGGAGACGATTCCCGCGATCCTGGCCGCCCGGCAAGGCGAGGCCCCGCTGCGCATCTGGGTCCCGGCCTGCTCGACGGGCGAAGAAGCCTACTCGGTGGCCATGACGATCATGGAGCACGTCGAGGAGCGCAACGAGCGCGTCCCGATCCAGATTTTCGCCACGGACATCAGCGAGACGGCGATCGAGCAGGCCCGCGCGGGAGTTTACCCGCCCAACGTCGTCGAGGAGCTGTCCCCCGAGCGGCTGCGGCGGTTCTTCACGAAGACCGACGGCCAGTACCAGATCAACAAGCCGATCCGTGATTTGTGCGTCTTTGCCCGGCAGGACCTGACGCGCGATCCACCGTTTTCGAAGCTCGACCTGATCGTCTGCCGGAACGTGCTCATCTACCTGGGCCAGCCGCTGCAGCACCGGCTGATCGGCGTGTTCCACTACGCCCTCAAGCCGACCGGCTATTTGATGCTGGGGAGCGCCGAGACAATCGGTCCGCACGGCGAACTGTTCGCGGTATGCGACAAGAAGCACCACATTTATCGCAAGAAGCTGGGTGAGACGCCGCAGAACGTGCAATTCACGGTGCCTTACACGCGGCCGACCTTCGGCCGGGCTGCGCGGGCCGGCGAGGAAGCCCGCGGCGGCGGCAACGTGCAGAGCGAGGCCAACCGGCTGATCCTGGACCGCTATTCGCCGCCGGGCGTGATCGTCAACGACGACCTGCGGATCATGCAGTTCCGCGGCCAGACGGGGCGGTTCCTGGAGCCGGCGCCGGGCGACGCCAGCCTGAACCTGCTCAAGATGTGCCGCGAGGGCCTGCTGCACGGCTTGCGCACGGCTTTGCAAACGGCCAAGAAGAAGGACGCGCCGGTGCGCCGCGAAGGACTGCGGGTCAAGACCAACGGAGACTTCGTAAACGTCAACGTGGACGTAGTGCCGCTGACGCCCAGCGCCGAAGGCCGGCATTACCTGATCCTGTTCCAGGGCGTCGCCAAATCGACCGCTCCCCCGCTGAAGATCGCCTCAGTAGGAAAAAAGGGCACCGGCAAACAGGCCGAAGAGGTGGAGCGCTTGCAGAAAGAGCTGGTCGCCAGCCGCGAGTACTTGCAGTCGGTCATTCAAGACCTGGAAGCGGCCAACGAGGAGCTGCAGTCGGCCAACGAGGAGATTCTTTCCAGCAACGAGGAACTGCAGAGCACCAACCAGGAGCTCGACACTGCCAAGGAAGAGCTGCAGAGCACCAACGAGGAGCTGAACACCGTCAACGAGGAGCTGCACTTCCGCAACGACGAGCTGGCCCGCATCAACAGCGATCTCATCAACCTGATTAACAGCGTGCAGATCGCCATCGTGATCGTCGCCGGCGACTTGCGGATCAGGCGGTTTACGCCGATGGCCGAGCGGATCCTCAATCTCATTCCCAGCGACATCGGCCGGCCGATCAGCCAGATCAAGCCCAACATCAACGGTCCCGAGTTGGAGAAGCTGATCCTGGAGGTGATCGACACGATTTCGGTCCAGCAGCGGGACGTGCTGGACTCGCAGGGGCGGACGCTATCGCTCACCATCCGCCCCTACAAGAGCGTCGATAACCGCATCGACGGCGCGGTGCTGACTTTGTTCGACGTCGATGAAATCCGCCGCCACGAACTGCAGGCCCAAGAGGCCCGCGAATATGCCGAGGCCGTATTCAACACGGTCCGCGAGCCGCTGCTCGTGCTCGACGGCAAACTGCGCGTGCAGACGGTGAACCCCGCGTTCTGCCGCGTGTTCGGAGTCACGCTGGACGACGTCCGCGGCCGCCTGCTGTACGAGCTGGGCGCTGGCGCTTGGAACAACCCACGGCTGCGGAACCTGCTGGAAGACGTGCTGCCCAGCGACAGCCATTTTGAGGATTTCGAAATCCGGCAAGAGTTTGCGGGCGTGGGAATGAAGCAGATTCGGCTGAACGCCCGCCGGATTAGCGGCTCCGATCACCGCCCGGCCCTGATTCTGCTGGCCATGGAGGGCGACAAGCAGCCGGCCAGTTAGTTGACATGCCGTCGCACCGCTGTCGCGAACGGTCAAGCGCTATCAGAGTTTTTTTGCCGGTGCTGGTTGCGGCGGTCGCGGCCGTCGCGTCGGCCCAGGACCTGAATCACCTCAAATTCCACGTCGCGAATGCTCTTTTTATCCCAGCCCAAGCGCCGTAATTCCTCGGCGAATTCGGCCAAAGACGTCAGCGGAGTGTCGCTGTCCGCACAGCGAACCAGACAGCCGCGAACGGCCATGCGCACGATTGGCTCGGGTTTTGCGGGCACGGGGCGACCTCTATTAGCCGGTAAGCAGCGTTCGTGCAAATCTGATACCCCGCTTTGGGCCCCGCCACACAGGACTCCCGGCAAATAAGGGACATGAAAAGTCATCGAGTGCGGTTTCGCAGTACGTTTGGCGTTCTCATTGGCAACCGCCGCTCCCAGGCAGCTGAGATGGTTCTTGCGCCGGGCGCAGAAGAGGGCGGCGCAGACAACCGGCATCGTGGAGCGGACCAGTGGCTGTTCGTCGTCTCGGGAGCGGGCCGGGCGACCATCAACCGACGGCGTCATCGATTGCGGGAAGGCAGCTTGCTGCTCATCGAGCGCGGCGACACGCACCTGATTCAAAACACCAGCCGCAAGCGGCAACTGGTCACGCTCAACATCTATGTGCCGCCCGCTTATACGCCGAGCGGCGACGAGCGAGCGGCCGGAAAGCCTTGAATCGGTTCAGTCTGCAGGCGGTGTGATGCCACGGCCACGGCCGTGACGGAAGCGCCGTTTCAGTTGTTCGAATTCCCGATGCAGATCCTCATGCAATTGGTATTCCAGGCGAAAGGCCAACTGCGCCGTCCTTGCACGGTCGATCACTTCTTTGACGCTCAGATTTTGCGCGGGCTCCACCGCAAAGACGTGGCCGCAGCCGCAACGGAGCAACTCGCGTCCTTCTTCATCGACCAGTTGCCAGGCGGGCGTCGCGGCGTTTGGCTCGCCGCAGGCCGGACACGGCGGTGTGGAGTCGGGAAGCATAGCCCTGCCCTCCAGGCGCTTCCATTCTTGTGGCGCGTAAGGGCAGAGTGCAAGTTCGGTGCCAGCCGCCGGCGCCTATGGCTGCAGAGACAACGAGTCGTCGCAAGCAGCCTTTTCGAGGATGACGTCTATCAAATGGGTGACGGTTGTCCCGGCGGGCAGCGGTGCAAGCTCGTCCAAATCGACCACCTGCCGGTAGAGCGACAAGACCCGATGGGGATTGGACTTCCAAAGCGAGAGCAGCTCCGCGCGCCGCCTTTCGTCAATCGACCCGTCCATGGTTCCCCCTCCTCGTTCGATGAGACGGCTGAAAAACCCTGAAGGGATCGTAAGGTTTCGGACGGAAAACCGCACGCTAGCAGAAGCCCGCCGGCCCATCGGTTCCCTAAGTCTCATCAGTCCCATTCGATTCGACATCACTCCGTGATGGAGTCCTCGGCGAGCACCACCGGCCGGCCGCCGGCGCGGGGTTCGGTCAGGCCGAAGCTCATCAGCCAGCCGACGAGCAGCAAGCCGACGACGCCCAGATAGACGACCTCGAAGCCGACCAGCTCAATGGCGTAGCCGACGAGCGGCGACGCGCAGATGGGAGCGGCCATGCTCAGGCTGAGAGTGCTGAGATAGCGGGGATGGTTCTCCGGGGTCGTGATTTCGAGCGTGTAGTTGTTGAACGTCTTTTGCGCGACGGGCGTCAGGCCGACGAGCGTAAAGACCAGCGGGAACGCCCGCTTGCCAAATTCGGGCGCGTAGATACAAACCAGGGCCGCCAGCGGACCGCCGGCGATCAGCAGCGTGACGAGGATCAGCACGCGACGGTTGCCGGCCCGGTCGGCGATCG
>DASRJB010000077.1:0-3697 GCA_035649715.1 Pirellulaceae bacterium | reverse complement strand
GACCCTGGCCGATTTGCTCGCGCTGGAGGCCCGCGCGGCGCCGAATCTGGCGCAGCCGCGGGCGAAGTCGGTGATTTTGCTCTGGCTGTGGGGCGGGCCGAGCCACCTCGACACGTTCGACATGAAGCCCAAGGCGCCGCTGGAATATCGAGGGCCGTATGCTCCGGTCCCGACGAGCGTGCCGGGGATTCAAATCTGCGAATTGCTGCCGCAGCTGGCCAGCCGGGCCGACCGCTATGCGATCGTCCGCTCGTTGCACTCGACCTCGAACGACCACGGCATCGCCGGCACGATCGGGCTCACCGGTTCGGAGGCCGGGGGGGCGAGCCTGGGCGGGCAGGTGCAGCCGGGGCAGGTGCAGCCGAACCACGGGGCGATCGTGTCGCGAGTGCTGGGTTTCGATCCGGCGACGCCGCGGTTCGTCACGCTGGGCGGACACCTGCACCAGGGCAAGAAGCCGATCCGCGGCGAAGGTGGCGGCACCGTCGGCCCCTTGCACGATCCCTTCCGGCTGGACTACGACCCCGAAGCGGGCGTGAAGATTCCTCAGCTCGATCTGCTGGCCGGGCTTTCGGCCGACGGTCTGGTGTCGCGGAGCCAGCTGCGTGCGGCTCTGGACGACCTGACGCGGCAGCTCGACGGCTCGCCGCAGCTCGAGCGGCTGGACCAGTTCCGCCGGCAGGCCTTTTCGCTGCTCACCTCGCCGGCGGCCCGCGAGGTGTACGACCTGTCGCGCGAGCCGGACGAACTGCGGACGAAGTACGGCCGCTTCCGCTTCGGGCAGTGCTGCCTGATGGCCCGCCGGCTGATCGAGGCGGGCGTGCGGTTCGTGCAGGTGAATTGGAGCTCGCACGTCGAACCGGTCGAGGACACCGGCGACGGCGGCTGGGACATGCACGACCGCAACTTTCAGCAGATGCAGGACCGCCACGCCTGGATGCTCGACCAGTCGCTGGCGGCGCTCTTGGACGATTTGCAGGACCGCGGCCGCTTGTCGGAGACTGTCGTCGTCGCGGTGGGGGAATTCGGACGCACGCCGAAGATCAACGAAAAAGCCGGCCGCGACCACTGGCAGCAGTGCTACTCGGGGCTGATCGCCGGGGGCGGCATCCAGGTCGGCCAGGTGATCGGCGAAAGCGACGCCAAGGCCGAGTTCCCCGCGAACCGTCCGGTGACGCCCGCCGACCTGTTCCGCACCGCGCTGCACCAGATCGGCATCGGCACGACGCAGCTGACCGCCGCCGGCCTGACGCCGCTGGGCGAGGTGATTGAGGAGCTGGTTTAGCCGGTCGAATGTGCGGCGCTCTTTCTGCAGCGATTGCAAATTGAAAAATGCAAAGTGCAAAGTGCAAATTGCCGAAGCGACCGGCTCATTTTGCAATTTGCAATTTGCAATTCGCATTTTGCAATTGCCTGTTGGCGATTGTCGCTCTAAGCACGAATCTCGCGTCCGCCGCCGAGCCCACCCGCCTCACCACCGACGGTCTCCTCAAACAGCGGCCCGCCTGGTCGCCGGATGGAACGCAGCTCGCCTTCACTCGCCATCAGGGCGCGACAATCTTTCTGTTCATCCGTTCCGCGGATGGCAGCGAGCGGCGGCTGACGAAATCCAAAGATCCGGAGTTCGACGCCCACTGGTCGCCGGATGGCAAGCGGCTGGTGTTTGCCTTCGATAAGACCGTGCCGAACCAGGGCGACATGGAAGTCTACTCGATCGCCGCGGATGGCAGCGATTTGCAGCCCGTGCTGACGAGCCCCGGCAAGCTCACGCACGAGGAGTGGCCGAGCTGGTCGCCCGACGGCACGCGGATCGCGCTCAGCTCGACCCGCGACGGGAACCAGGAAATTTACACCGTGCAGCCGGACGGCAAGGACCTCAAGCGGCTGACGAACGATCCGGCGATCGACGCCCACCCCTGCTGGTCGCCTGACGGGCAGCGCGTGGCCTTCGCCACGAACCGCTGGGGCGACCTGGAGATTGCCGTCGTCAATGCGGATGGAAGCAACCTGGTACGCCTCACTGACAACCGCGGCTTCGACGACTATCCCGCCTGGTCGCCGGACGGCAAGACGATCGCCTTTACGAGCTATCGCGACGGCAACCCGGAGATCTATGCGATTGATCCCGACGGGAAGAATCCGCGGAATCTCACGCAGCATCCCGCCCTCGACAACTTCGCCGCCTGGTCGCCCGCGGGCGAGCTGACGTTTGTCTCCAATCGCGGCGGCGGCAGCGACATCTACAAACAGCAGCCGTAGGGTGGGTCAAGCGAGTCCCCGAGCGCAGGCCCACCTTGGGCTGCGCCGGTGCTGCGTGGGTCTTCGACCCCGGCAACCGGCCTGGGGGCCGGGGCTAAGCGGTTAATTTCCCTTTAGCGCCGCCTGAGCGGCGGCGAGGCGGGCGATGGGGACGCGGAAAGGGGAGCAGCTGACGTAGTTCAGGCCGATCTTGTGGCAGAACACGACCGAGGCGGGATCGCCGCCGTGCTCGCCGCAGATGCCGATCTTCAGCTCGCCCCGCCGGCTGCGGCCCTTATCGACGCCGATCTTCATGAGCTGCCCGACGCCGGTCGTGTCGATCGAGGCGAACGGGTTGGTCTTGATGATCTCCGCGCCGCTGTAGGCCGGCAGGAACGAGCCGCTGTCGTCGCGGCTCATGCCCAGGCAGGTTTGCGTCAGGTCGTTGGTGCCGAAGCTGAAGAACTCGGCGGTCTCGGCGATCTCGTCGGCCGTCAATGCTCCGCGGGGCACCTCGATCATCGTGCCGACCGTGTACGGAATCTTCTTGCCGGTCTCTTTCATCACTTCCTTGGCCACGCGATGCACGATCTCGACTTGCAGGTCGAGCTCCTTCTTGAAGCCGACCAGCGGGATCATGATCTCGGGCTTGACCTTGATCCCCTCCTTCATAACCGCCGCCGCGGCCTGGAAGACAGCGCGGGCCTGCATCTCCGAGATTTCGGGGAACTTGATGCCCAACCGGCAGCCGCGGAAGCCAAGCATCGGGTTGAACTCGTGCAACTCGTGGACGCGCTGGGAGATCTTTTCGGGCGAGAGGTGCAGCTTGCCGGCCAGGGCCATCTGCTGCCCGTGTTCGTGCGGCAGGAACTCGTGCAGCGGCGGATCGAGGAAGCGGATGCAGGCCGGCAGGCCGTCCAGGGCGCGAAAGATCCCCTCAAAATCCTTCTGCTGGTGCGGGAGCAGTTTCGCTAGGGCCGCTTTGCGGTCGGCCTCGTTGTCGGCCAGGATCATCTCCCGCATCGAGTCGATTCGGTCGCCCTCGAAGAACATGTGCTCGGTGCGGCAGAGCCCGATGCCTTCCGCGCCGAAGGCGACCGCGTTGACGACCTGGTCCGGCTGATCGGCGTTGGTGCGGATGCCAAGCGTGCGGTACTTGTCGGCGAGCTTCATCAGGGAGTTGTAGTACTGAAAGACCTTGCTGTCGCCGGC
The DNA here is from genome assembly GCA_035649715.1 of Pirellulaceae bacterium. Lineage (GTDB taxonomy): Bacteria > Planctomycetota > Planctomycetia > Pirellulales > Pirellulaceae > CAYLLN01. The sequence goes on along the minus strand of DASRJB010000077.1, from coordinate 247 downwards.
CTTGAGCGTCTTGCCGATCAGCACCTGCTTCAGCTCGCTGTCGGCCGTGTCGATCGCGCCGTGAAAGACCTCACCGGTCGAGCCGTTGATGCTGATCGCGTCCCCTTCCCTGAGCGTGACGCCGCCGCAGGTCAGCTTGCCGGCGTGATAGTCGATCTGAATGTCGCCCGCGCCGGCGACGCAGACCTTGCCCATCTGCCGGGCGACCAGGGCCGCGTGGCTGGAAACGCCGCCGCGGCAGGTGAGG
>DASRJB010000076.1:0-10230 GCA_035649715.1 Pirellulaceae bacterium | reverse complement strand
CCTCTGGCATCATCACTTCGGCCGCGGCCTGGTGCCCACGCCCAACGATTTCGGCAAGCAGGGCCAGCCCTCCTCGCACCCCGAGCTGCTCGACTATCTGGCCTTGCGGTTCATCGAGAGCGGCTGGTCGCTCAAGGCCATGCACCGGATGATCGTCACGTCGCGGACGTATCAGCTCGCAGGCCAGGGGTCAGGAGTCAGGGGTCAGGAGTCAGGCGACAGAGCACAGGCGGAGCTCTTTGGCCGGTTCCGCCGCCGGCGGCTGGACGCCGAGTCGCTCCGCGACACGCTGCTGGTGCTGGGCGGCAATCTCGACGAGTCGGTGGGCGGCGAACATCCGTTTCCGCCACAGACGAAGTGGGATTTCACCCAGCACAAGCCATTCAAGGCCGTCTATGACACCAACCGCCGCAGCGTCTATTTGATGACGCAGCGGATTCAGCGGCATCCGCTGATGGCGATCTTCGACGGCCCCGACACCGGCGCCAGCACCGGCAGCCGGATCACCAGCACCACGACGCTCCAGGCCCTTTACTTCCTCAATGACCCCTTCGTTCACGAGCAGGCCGCCCGCCTCGCCGCCCGCTTGCAGCAGGAACGCTCGGGCGATGCGGAGCGGATCGAGCGCGCCTATCAGCTGCCCTTCGCTCGCCCACCGACGACGGACGAAGCCCAGCTCGGTCTGAGCTACCTGGCCAAGGCCGGCGACGCCGCCTGGGAAAGCTACATCCGATCGCTGCTACGGACGAATGAGTTTGTGTACGTGGAGTAGCCATGCCCGAGCGTGAATCGATGGACGCCTGGGTTTGCGCACTGATCGACGGTGACGAAGCGGCAGTTGCCGAGTTTTGGCGCGAGTACGGCGATCGGCTGAACCGCCTGGCTGATCGGCACCTTTCACCGAAGCTGCAACGCCGGGTCGGATCGGAAGACGTGATCCAGTCGGTCTGCCGGACCTTCTTCCGCCGCGCACGGGAAGGCCAATTTGATTTGCCGGATGCGGAGGCGCTCTGGCGGCTGCTCTGCGTCATCACGCTGACCAAGTGCCGGATGCTGGCCCGCTTTCACGGCCGCGAGCGGCGCGGTCTGGCGCGGGAACAGCCGCTGGATGGGCCGGCCGGCGCGGACGGCGCGGCGCCGCACGAGCCGGCGGCGGCCGATCCATCGCCGGAAGAGGCCGCGGAGCTGGCCGACGAGCTGGCGCGGCTGCTGTCGGGCTTGGACGCCGAGGAGCAGCAGCTCGTCGAGCTGAAGTTGCAGGAGCAGAGCAACGAAGAAATTGCCGAGCGGATGAATTGCTCGCAACGCACCGTGCGGCGCGTGCTCCAGCGGGTTCAGTCGCGCTTGCGACAGATTTTGAACGAATCGTCATCGTGACCTCGAAAATGAATGCCGGCCCGGCGCCCGAACTGGCGATCGACGAATCGCTGCGGCGGCGCTTCGAAGCTGCCTGGCGGGCCGGCGAGCCGCTGCCAATCGAGGATTGCCTTCCTCCGCGCGATAGCGCGGCGTACCTGCCGACGTTGGAAGAGCTGGTTTGCATCGAGTTGGAGTTTGCCTGGAAGTCCTGGTCGGCGGGGCGCGCGAGTCAGACGTGGATGAGGGACAGCGCTCCCACGGCCCGCCCGCCGCTCCTTGAACAGTACTTGCAGCGCTTCGAATCGCTGAATCAGCCGCAGGTCGTCGCCCGCCTGGCCCAGCAGGAATTCCTTGTCCGAACGCAATTCGGCGATCGGCCCGAGTGGGAAGAATATCGGCGGCGATTCGGCGAGCTGGCGGCGCTGCCCGACGCTGAGACCATTCAAGCCCGCCGCGACCGTCACGAAACCAGCCGCCAGCCGCTCGGCGATGGGAATGGCGACACTGTGGCCGCTTTGCCGGCGCGCCGCTTCGGCAACTACGAGCTGCTCGACGAGCTCGGCCGCGGCGGAATGGGCGTGGTCTATCGGGCCAGGCAGCTTTCCGCCGACCGAATCGTCGCCTTGAAGGTGATTCGCAGCGACCAGTTGATCGGCCTTTCCGCCCGGCAGCGAGCCGCGGCGGTCGAGCGGTTCCACCACGAATCGCTGGCCACCGCCCGCCTCGCGCACGAGCACATCGTCACGGTCTATGAAGTGGGCGAGGTCAATGGCGAGCCGTTCTTTTCGATGCGCTACGTCGAAGGACAGAGCCTGGCGGAATTGCTGCGGGCCCGTCCGATCGAAGGCCGCCGGGCAGCCGCGTACCTGGAATCCGTTGCCCGCGCAGTCGCCGCGGCCCACGAGGCGGGTATTTTGCATCGCGACCTGAAGCCGCAGAACATCCTGGTCGAGGCGCGGAGCGACCGGGCCCTGGTCGCTGATTTCGGCCTGGCCAAGCTGCTGGAGCAGCCGAGCGAGCTGACGCGGGCCGGCGAAGTCATGGGTACGCCGGCCTATATGTCGCCGGAGCAGGCCCGCGACTCGTCGCAGCTCACAGTGCGCAGCGACGTCTATTCCCTCGGTGCGACGCTGTATCACATGCTCGTCGGCCGCGCGCCGTTTCAGGCCGCGACGGCAGTCGAGACCCTGCGGCAGGTGCAGCACGACGCGCCGGCCGCGCCGTCGCGGCTGAACCGGGCCGTCGATCGCGATCTGGAGACGATCTGCCTGACCTGCCTGCAGAAAGAGCCGCAGCGACGATATGCGTCGGCCGCCGCCCTGGCCGACGAACTGGCGCGGTATCGCGGCGGCTTTCCGATTTTCGCCCGACCCGCGGGGCCGGTCGAACGCTCGCTGCGGTGGTGCCGCCGCAATCCCGTGCTCGCCGGGGCGATTGCCCTGGCGGCGACTTTCCTGGGCGCGGCACTCGTCGCCACCAGCGTAGGCTATGCCACGACGTCGGCCGCGCTCGCCGGCAAGACGCGGGCCCTGCAAGAGTCGGAACGGAGTTATCAGCAATCGCGCGAGGTAGTGAATCAGTTCTTCACGCTGGTGAGCGAGGATGTGCTGCTCAATCAGCCGGGGGCTCAGCCGCTCCGCAGTGAGCTGCTCCAGTTGGCGCTGAAGCACTATCAGCGGTTTCTGGCCGAGCGCGGCACAGATCCGGCGCTCTTGGAAGAGATCGCCCGCACGCACTATCGCGTAGCTTTGATCCAGCAGGCGATTCAACCCGAGGCGGCCGCCGGTCTTCCGTCACTGGAGGAGGCGCTACGAATCCAGCGGGAGCTACTCGCCGCGTCGCCCGCGAATATGCAGCTCCAGGAGGCCCTGGGCGACACGCTTAATGCCCTGGGCCAAGCGCATCAGAGCCGCAGCGAGAGCAAGACGGCGTTGACGTTATTCGAAGAGTCGCGCCAGTTCCGCCAGCGCTTGGCGGATCGGCCAGCCAGTGGCCTGGAACCTCGCCGCAAGCTCGCCAATACGGTTATGAATGTCGGCCTGATTCAAAAGCAGCTGTCGCAGTTCGACCAGGCGGCGCGGTCGCTCGACGATGCTCAGAGGGGCCGCCAGGCGGCGCTGCAAGGCCGCAGGATCGAGGACGCGAACTCCCAGGAGCTGCTCGTGTGGCGCGACCTGGCCAGGGGTCACTACAATCAGGCCAACCTACTGGCCGCCATGAAGGGCCCGGCCGCCGCTGAGGAGGAACTGCCGCCGGCGATTGCCATTCTGGAGCAGATCAGGCGCATGGCGCCCAGCGACTTGCGCAATCGCGAGCGCCTGGCCGGGTGTTACCACCTCTCGGCCCGGCTGCGTTACGAGCGGGGCGATTTGGCAGAATCGTCGCGGCGATACGAGCAGGCGATCGCGGTGCTCGACGACCTGCACCGCGATAGCCCGCAGATGGTCGAGTTTCAGGAGCGGCTGGCCCTCGTTCAGATGGACTACGGCAGGCTCCAGCGACGGCGGGGAAACTTGGAGGCCGCGCTGGCGGCTTACACCCGCGCCTGCGAGCTGCTGCAGCCGCTCGTTCCGCCGCCCGACGGGACCGAGCACCCCGAGCGCCGCCGCAACTACGCCGTCGCGCTCCGCGAGCGGGCCCGAGCGCAGATCGACCTTCGGCAGCCGGCCGACGCCGAGGTTCTGCTGCAATTGTCCGAGCAGTATTTGACGCGGCTGGTCGAACAAGCGGCGGACGCACCCTCGCGGAAGCGTTTCGAGAGCGACCTGGACGAAACCAGGCGACTGCGAGAGTCCGCTAGCAACTGAAAGCTGCGGGCGCTGGGCAAGGCGTGAGGGTTGTAGCGTTCGTAGTGCTTCGCGGCGCGAACCCGTGCCGATGCCAGTTGAGAAGTGCGCCCGCACAGCCTCACTCGTTCCGGTCGAGTCATCATGCCGCTTTTGCGCCGCAGCATCGCTCAGCGCCTCGCGCTGGCGGCGGCATGCCTGCTGTCGGTCCTGTGCTGCGGCCAGCCGGCGCGCGCCCAGACGCCGTTTTTCGGCCTCAACTGGCTGCAGCCGGCATTGGTGTCGGACTGGCTGGCGCGATTCTGGGCCGACGACGAGGAGCAAGAGGGCACGCGGCTGGCGACCCTGCCCGACATGTTCGGCGACAGCTTTGGCCGCGGCGGCGTCCTGACGGCCGCCAGCTCAGTGCCGATGGTGACCACGACCAGCGACGTGCTGCTGGCCGGCGGCTCGAGGGGCCTGAAGGTCGCAGAGCACAACAAGGCGATTCCCATGAATCGCGTCTACCTGGTCTATAACCATTTTCACAACGCCGCCGAGTTCAGCATCGCAGCGCCGCCGCCGGCCCTCGCCACGACAAACTTGCCGATCGACCGCTACACGCTCGGCGCGGAAACCCGGTTCGGCTGCGGGCTGTGGTCGCTCGAGTTGCAGATGCCCTTCACGGGCGACCTCGACGTGGTCGATCCCGGCGGACTCGCGGAGTTCCACAGCGGCCAGGTCGGCAACCTGTCGGCGATTCTCAAGCGGCTCGTCTATTACGATGGCCTGACTTCCGTCGTGCTGGGCCTGGGCGTGGAGACGCCGACCGGATCGGACTTCAAGTCGCGAACGGCCGTCGTCAGCTACTTGATCTCCAACGACGCGGTTCATCTGCATCCGTACCTGGGCGTGCTCAACTCACCCAGCGATAGCCTTTTCTTCCACGGCTTCCTGCAGCTCGACGTGGCGACGCACGGCAACCTCGTCACGTTCGAGGACACTACCGGACCGGGCAACGTCGCGGGCAGGTTCAACGACCAGACGCTGCTCTATGTCGATGTGGGCGGCGGCTACTGGCTGTGGCGAGACCCCTGCGGGCCGCTCGTCACCGGGCTGGCAGCTCTGCTGGAATTCCACTACACGGCCACCGTGAACGACACCGACTCGCTGCTCGCCACGCCGGTCGGAGTCGGCGGCGGCGGGCACGTGATGTCGCTCACCAATCCGGGCAATCGCGTGGACGTCGTCAACGTGACCGCGGCCGTTCATGCAGAGCTGGACCAGTACACGAGCCTTCGCGTCGGCGGCGTCTTCCCGCTGCGGGGCGCCGACAATCGCTTCTTCGACGCCGAAGTCGCGGCCCAGCTCATCCGCCGGTTCTGATCGCGGAAGGCAAGAAACAGAGAATGCCCGGAACAAGTCCGGGCATTCCCAGGCGAATCGCCTCGCCTCTCCTCCCTCACGGCCCTACGGCTGCGGGCTCAGCCTCCCGGGCACCGTCCCTACGTTGACGTGCGGCTTGGTCCTCTTGAACGTCTCCTTCGCTTCCGTCCGCTTCGGCTCGGCGATCAGGCGGCCAGCCGACGCGGGCTGCGGCAGGCGGGGGCCGGTCGGCAGCACCAGCGAACCCGAGGCCGGCTGACGGCCAGCGCCGCCGATGCTTGAATCGCTCGGAGGCAGACGGGCGGGCCGCGGCAACGAGAGCCGGTCGGGGCGGCCGTCAACAGTCGCCTTCTTCAGCGGGTTGACGATGTAGGCGGTGACGCGGGTCTTGGGCGTCGCCTGGCCGGAGTAGCTCGAGGCGTTGCCCGGCGGGGCGTTGGGAGCGGCGCAAATGCCCTTGCCGCGGACCAACTCGGTCAGGTCGGCCTGCAGATCGAACGTCGCGGAGTCCTTGAAGCTGCCGTCGGGCTGCTTCAGATGATCGATGCACTGCTGAAGCACGCGGTTCAGGTTCCAGGGCGAGAGCGAGACCGTGTCGATCAGCGTCTGCCCGTCCCACGAGTCGGCTCCGGCCGGAGTGACCTGGATCGGCCCGTTGGCGGTCCCCAGCTCAAAGCTCTTGAAGATCATTCCGGCGGGCATCTTGAACTTGGCCTTCCAATCCATCTTAGTGTTCATGTTGTCGGAGGCGAATTTCAGCTCGTAGTGCCCCATATCGGTCTGCGGGTTTCCCTCAAAGACCAGCCGCAGCGGGATCTTTCCGCTGAAGCCGTTGGCCTGATAGAGCGTCACGCCGATCTTGTCCGCGGCGGCCACGTCGGTCGGTCCCACAGGCGGCTGCGCCTGGGCTGGCAATGTCAGTCCGAGGGCCAGTAGGGCCATCACTCCGGTCAGCAGGACTCCGTGCACGCGAATGTAACGAGGGTTGAGGTTGCGAGACATATCTGAAGACTTTCATTCGGCGGGGAGAATGGAATCGATCAGCGCGGGCCGCCGCAACCGAGGCGCTGGTCTTGTGAAGCTGGCGGCCCGCCATCAAGTTCGGCTGGTCGCCTGCTGCTCTGCCCCTGTATTGCCGTCCCGCCGCGGAGGCGGACAAAATTCTGCAAGGAATTTGGCTAAACCCTGGTGGGCAGCCAGTTTGGGTACAATGCCCGCACATTTCCCGACTCACAAAGGAGATCAGCCGTGAGGTGCTGTATTCGCGAGTTGGTGTTGATGATCGCGCCGCTGCTGGCGGCGGCTGCCGCGGCGCAGGAGACGCCCTACACGCAGCAGGAGAACGTCGTGTATGGCGAAACGCACGGCGTCGGACTGCTGATGGACGTCTTCACGCCCAGCGGCCGGAGCAACGGGCTGGCCATCGTGGACGTGATCAGCGGGGCGTGGCATTCAGACCGCGGCAAGATTCGCGATCACCTGCGGGCGCAGACGTTCGACATCCTGTGCCGGAAGGGCTACACCGTCTTCGCGATTCGCCCGGGCTCGATCACGAAGTTCAGCGCACCCGAAATGCTGGCCAACCTGAATAGCGGCATCCGCTGGGTGAAGGACCATGCGAAGGACTACAACATCGATGCCGACCGCCTGGGCATGATGGGGGCTTCGGCCGGCGGCCACCTGGCGTGCCTCGCCGCGGTGACGGCCGAAGCCGAGAAAGCGGAAGCCGGCAGCCAGAAGAGCACGCGCGTGAAGGCCGTTGCCGTGTTCTTTCCTCCCACCGATTTCCTGGACTATGGCGGCAAGCCCATCGACGTGCGGAGCGACGACCGGCTGGGGCAGATGGTCCGGCGACTCGCGGTGGGCGATGGGCCAATTCCCCAGACTGCCGACGAAGCGACGCAAAAAGTCACGCAGATTTCACCCGCCCGCCTGGTCACGCCGCAAGCGCCGCCCTTCCTGCTCATTCACGGCGACGCCGATCCGCTCGTCCCGCTCCAGCAGTCGCAGGCGATGCTTGCCGCGCTGAAGAAAGCGGGCGTGCCGGCCGAGCTCATCGTGAAGGCCGGCGGCAGCCATCCCTGGCCGACGCTGCACGAAGAAGTCCGCGTCATCGCCGATTGGTTCGACACGCAGCTGGCGGCCAGGAATTGACGCCGCTTGCTACGCGGTCGCGCCGCCATCGACGACAAACACCTGCCCGGTGACGTACGACGCTTCGCTCGACGCCAGGTACAGCGCCAGGTGGCCAATCTCCTCCGGCTGGCCGATTCGCGCGATTGGCTGCCGCGATTCGATCTGCCGGCGGCGCTCGTCGTCCTTCCAGTAGTACTCACTGAAATCGGTCTGGATCAGGCCCGGCGCGATCGCATTCACCCGCACGCCCTGCGGCCCGAATTCGCGGGCCCAACTGCGGGTCATCATGATCAGACCCGCCTTCGTAAAGCTGTACAACAGGCTCTGCGGCTGCGGGTGCAGACCGGCGATCGACGCGATGTTGATGATTGCCCCGCTCTGGCGCTCGAGCATCTTGGGCACGGTCAGCCGCACCAGCCGCAGCGCCGCCTTGACGTTGATCTCGATCATCTTGTCGAGCATTTCGTCGGTGACGTCGAGCGAGGGGCCCTGGCCGATGTTCGTGGCGCTGTTATTGACGAGGATCTCGACCGGCCCCAGGCGGGCCTCCGTTTCGCGGACCAGACTCTGCAGCTGGTCGAGGCGGCCGACGTGGCACTCGATCGGGACGACCTTGCCCGGCAGCGACGAAAGTTCTTCGGCTGCCGCCTGGAGGTTTGACAGCTTGCGGCTGGCGATGACGACATTCGCGCCGGCGGCGGCCAGGTGCTGGGTGATCGCCTTGCCGATGCCCCGGCCGCCGCCGGTGACGAGGGCGACTTTGCCGGTGAGGGAAATCGATACACTCATGGCGATTCCATTTCAGATTTCAGATTTCAGATTTGGGATTTGTGCCTCTTCAGCTCCAGTTTTGCAATCGCCTCGCGATGGACTTCATCCGGCCCATCGGCCAGGCGCAACGCGCGGGTCATGGCCCAGGCGGCGGCGAGGCCGAAATCGGCGCTGACGCCCGCTCCGCCGTGGGCCTGGATGGCGCGGTCGATCACGCGGAGAGCCATGTTCGGGCAGGCGACCTTGATCATGGCGATTTCGGCTCGGGCTTCCTTGTTGCCAACCGTGTCCATCAGATGTGCCGCCTTGAGCGTCAGCAAACGGGCCTGCTCGATCTCGATCCGCGAGTCGGCGATCTCGGCGCGAATCGTGCCCTGCTCGGCGAGCGGCTTGCCGAACGCAACTCGCGTCAAAACGCGCCGGCACATCGCCTCCAGCGAGCGCTCGGCCACGCCGATCAATCGCATGCAGTGGTGAATTCGCCCCGGCCCCAGCCGCCCCTGCGCAATCTCGAAGCCGCGTCCCTCGCCCAGCAGGATATTCGCGGCCGGCACGCGCACATTGTCGAAGACGATCTCCGCATGGCCGTGCGGAGCGTGGTCGTAGCCGAAAACCGTCAGCATCCGCTGGACTTTGACGCCTGGTGCGTCCATCGGCACCAGGATCATCGATTGCTGCGCGTGCACCGCCGCCGCCGGATCGGTCTGGCCCATGAAGATGCACAGCTGGCAGCGCGGGTCGCCCGCGCCGGAGGTCCACCACTTGCGGCCGTTGATGACATATTCGTCGCCGCGGCGCTCGATCCGCGAGCGGATGTTCGTCGCGTCGGACGAGGCGACGTCGGGTTCGGACATGGCAAAGCAGGAGCGGATTTCGCCGGCCAGAAGCGGCGCGAGCCAGCGCTCCTGCTGCTCCGGCGTGCCATAGCGGGCGAGGACCTCCATGTTGCCGGTGTCGGGCGCCGAGCAGTTGAAGACTTCGGGCGCGATCGGCGAGCGGCCCATGATCTCGCAGAGCGGCGCGTACTCTAGATTGGTCAGCCCCGCGCCGTGCCGGCGGTCCGGTAGAAACAGGTTCCACAGCCCCGCGGCTTTCGCCTCGGCCTTGAGCTGCTCCAGCAACTGTGGCGGCTGCCAGCGGTCGGCCGATTGATCGTGCGCGCCCAGCTGCGCTTCGCTCGGATAGATGTGCTCGTCCATGAACGCCACGAGTCGTTGGCGAAGCTCTGTGGCGCGCGGTGAAGGCTCGGGGAACATAAGCGGCTTCTAGCGAACCTCGATCGCGCCGCTGACCGGGGCGGCCCAATCGAGGGCCGAGTGCTCGGCCAGGAGGCGATCCAGGTTCTGGGCGATGTGTGGGGCAAAGGGGGCCGTGCGGCGGGTTTGCATGTCGATGTGCGCCGCCAGAAACTCGCCGGTCGCGGCCAAGATCTGCTCATCCCCCTTGGTCATGAAGTGCATCACGTGAAACTGCCGCTCCGAGCGGGCGATCAGCCGGCTGCGGATCGCGACGTGCTCGCCTACCCGCACTTCCTTGCGATAGCGAAAAACCTGGGCCAGGGCAAAGGTGCCGGCCCGGTGGTCCAGGAAGTACTGCCGATCCATTCCGGCGAGGCGGAACAGCCCGACAGCGGCCTTGCCGAACAGGTGCGTGTACCACATCACGTTCATGTGCCCCATCACATCGAGATACGACTCGGGGATCGTGGCTTCACAGGTGACGGGCAGCGAATCCAATTTCATGCGGCGGCGGTCTCTCTCGGTTCGCGGGCGGCAGGGGCGGCGGCGGCTGACTGCAGCCGGCTGCGATCGGA
>DASRJB010000075.1:0-4010 GCA_035649715.1 Pirellulaceae bacterium | reverse complement strand
GTCAGCCCGTCGGCCTTTCGGGTCGCCGCGTAGTCGCCAATCAGCCGGGCCAGGCCGACCGAGGGGCGGTTCACCTCGTGGACGAAGAGCAACAGCAGCGGCTTGCCGCCGGCCGCTTCCACCAGATCGATTTCCTTGCCCACGGCGTCGCCCAGCACCTGCCGGAACTTGAAGGGCGTGACTTTCTCGCCGGCCTGCGGGCCGGAGAATTCCTTGGCGGTTTCCTGGGCCGCAAGCGGCACAGCCAGGCTAATGGCGGCAATCAGTCCAATCACGGCGCGAGTCAACATCGATAGTTCTCCAGGCAGGAACTGGTCAGCGGCAGGATGGGCCGATCATAGCACGGCCGCCGCCCTGTTGCGATTTGCTCGTTCCAGACGCGGGGCGGACTGGCGCTTATAATAGGTATGTGGCCTCGCCTGCGAACCTTTCGCGGCCGGGGCGTCCTCCGATTGCGACCATCATGCCGCTTGCCGTTCCGCTGCACGAGATCCGCGCCGAGTTCGCCGAGCTCGACGACCCCAACGACCGGATGACCTATCTGGTCGAGATCGGCCAGACCCTGCCGCCGCTGGTGCCGCACCTCAAGACCGAGGAAAACCGCGTGCTCGGCTGCCAGAGCATGGTCTGGCTGGTGGCGGAGCAGGTCCCCGGCGATCCGCCGACGCTCGACTTCACCGCCGACAGCGACGCGCCGATGGTCCGCGGGCTGATTGCCATCCTGCTGGCGGCCTACTCGGGCCGCACCCCGCAGGAGATTCTCGCCTTTCCGATCGAGGAGCTGTTTCAGACGCTGAAGCTCAAGCAGTTCATCACGCCGATGCGGAGCAACGGCCTGTATTCGATGGTGCAGCGCATTCAGACGCTGGCCCGCCTGGCCGCCGATCAGCAGGGAAGCGCGACGCCGGCTCTGACGTCGCTGCCGCTGGTGCCGTTCAAAGTCCGCGAGCGCCCGGCCGGCGGCGCCAACGGCAAGCCGCGGCCCGCCCTGCCGGCGACCGTGATCACCGGGCAGCCGGCGGCTGCCTCGCCCCTGGATGTGGCGGCGATCCGCCGGGATTTTCCGATCCTGGAGACGACGCTCGATGACGGCTGGCCGCTGGTCTATCTCGACAACGCTGCCAGCACGCAGCGGCCCAAGCAGGTGATCGACGCGATCGTCGAGGCCTACGAACATTACTACAGCAACGTGCATCGCGGCGGGCACGCCCTGGCAGCCGAGAGTACCGTGCGTTACGAAGCGGCCCGCGAGGCCGTGCGGGCGCTCGTCAACGCCCGCAGCACGACGGAGATCGTTTTCACGCCGGGCACCACCGCGGGGATCAACCTCGTCGCCCGCAGCTGGGGCGACGCGAACATCAAAGCCGGCGACGAGATCGTGCTCACGCTGATGGAGCACCACAGCAACATCGTGCCCTGGCAGCAACTCGCCCAGCGCACCGGCTGCACGATTCGCTGGACGCCGATCACCGACGATTACCAGCTCGACCTGGACGCCTTTCAAAAGCTGCTTTCTCCGCGGACGAAACTGGTCGCGGTCACCGCCATCTCGAACGTGCTGGGCACGATCAACCCGCTCGAGAAAATCATCCCGCTGGCCCACGCCGCGGGCGCGGTCGTGCTGGTCGATGCCGCCCAGGCCGCGCCGCACGAGCCGCTGGACGTGCGGGCCTGGAATGCGGACTTCGTGGCGTTCAGCGGGCATAAAATGATGGGTCCTTCGGGCGTCGGCGTGCTCTACGGCCGCGAGGACCTGCTCGACCGGATGCAGCCGTTTCTGGGCGGCGGCAGCATGATCAAGCAGGTCACGACCGCGGGCTTCACGCCGGCCGACCTGCCCTACCGGTTCGAGGCCGGCACGCCGGTGATTGTGCCGGCGATCGGACTGGGCAAGGCGATTCGATATCTCCAAAAGCTCAGCATGGAAAGCGTGCGGGCCCACGAGCTGGCCCTGACGCGGCAGGCCCACAGCCTGCTGGCCGATATTCCCGGGCTCCGCATTCTCGGCCCGGAGCCCGAGCGGAAGGGCGGGATTGTCACGTTCGCGATCGAGGGCATCCATCCCGACGACATCTCCAAAGTGCTCGACGTGCAGGGGATCGCCGTCCGGGCCGGGCACCACTGTGCGATGCCGTTGCACGAGCGGCTGGGCGTTTCGGCCAGCACCCGGGCGAGCTTCTATCTCTACAACACGCCGGAAGAGGTCGCCCGGCTGGCCGCGGGCCTGCGCGAGGGTGTGCGGATCCTCGGCCGCAAGAGCGGCGAGGCGTGACGGTGCGGCGGGGCCTCTGGCCGCTCCCGGCTTGCCACTCGAATTACCAACGGCAATGCCGCACAAGACGCCGCAAGCATTTGCGCGGCGAGGTAAGGATAATTCCCATCGGGCTGGCGATTTTTCACGGCCCCATCTCCTGCTGCCCTGACACAACCTTCTGCCGCGCCGCGACTTGCGCCGCGCGAAAGCGCGGCAATGCGGCGAGCGATAGAAGCACTAGAGAACCCTTCGCGGAATTATCCTAACCGGCGCGCCATTATAAGCACAGGCGTACATTTCGCCCTTGCGAACTTCCACCACCAACCCCACGGCGGTCACCGCCGCCTCATTATAAACACCCGTCCACATAGAAAGTACCGTGCGGTTTCCCGCATTTTTCAGAGATTCTTGAGCCTGCCCACGGCGGCGTACGAAACCGTCGCGAAGTCGCGGCTGGTTCGCAAGCGGAGCTTCAAAGCCGTTCGGCCGGGCTTAGGTTCCGGATGTCGAGCCGGTATTTGGGCTGCGCGATGCCGACTCCAGGTGCGCCGCCAGGGCGGCCGCGTTTTGCACGTACTCGCGGACAGCGGCTTGGGAAAGTCCCGCTGCGATGGCTTGGGCGGCGGTATTTCGCAGCTTGAACAGCTGCAGGAAGGTGCGGGCTTGAGTCTGGTCGGCAAGCTGGAGCTCGACGAGCTTTTGGGCAAGCTGGAGCTCTCCGCTGGGGACGCTTTGAGAGGGGGCCCGCCGCGCAATGGCGAGCTGAGCCGCGTTCTGCAGTCGATCCCAAGCGTCGAGGACCGCCTGCTTGGGCGAGGCTTCCAACCAGTCGCCTGCGCCAGTCGCCATCGATTCCAGGCCCCCTATCGATTCGCGAGCGGCCGGCGCGAGCGCCTCGGCAACCTGCCGATTGAAATCGTTGGCCGCCCGGTCCGCCTCGCTGAAGGCCCGCGACAAATACAGGCGGGTCAAGAGATAGAAGAGCAAGAACCCGACTGCAGAAAACAAGACCAGGACCGTGCCCGCGAAGGCCGGGGTGTACTTGGTGCCCCCCACCAGAAATCGGGCCAGCGACTCGAATCTCGGAGGCACTTGCGACAGCTCAAACAACCCAATGCCGACGATGATTTTCGTCAACCAGTCCGAAATCTCCTCCAGGTTGGAGTTCACCTTTTGCCGGTAGGGTTCCTGGCCGGCCGCGTCGGACTGCACGACGCGTGGAATCGCGAACAGGAAGCCGAGCAGTGCGCCCGAGGCGAGTGCGGCCAAGGCCCAGGCCGCCGGCGCCCAAGCCATCGACACAAACCCCAGGACCACGACGACGAGGAGCGCAAAGACGAACCGCCCTGCGATCGTCGAATCGCGCCACCGCCGCTGCAGCTCTTGAAGGAAAGTCATGGGCAAAATGATTGTGCTTCGCCGCCCATCGCGTGTCCATCATTTTCGCCTGACCAGTGCAACGCTCCATGGTGCAGAGTTTCGCGATACAGCCTTTTCCGTGCCCTGTGCCGGTGCAGATTCTTGAGGCGCATCGAATTCCAGGCCGCTAGTGGCAATTCGGGCCGGCGCTGGTTACAATCCGCCCGCTGCCGCGGCCGCCCAAGCCGCCGGCGGCTCATGATCCACAACTGGTGTTTCCGCGGATGGGCGAGGGAGTGCTGCCGCCCGGAGCCTCCCCATGCCCTCGCGCCCCGCGTCCGCGTTGCGTTCGTCCCGTGCCCGCCGCCAGCGCCGGTTGCTGCTGGAACCGCTGGAG
>DASRJB010000074.1:0-2944 GCA_035649715.1 Pirellulaceae bacterium | reverse complement strand
CACGCTGAAGGAGGCCACGCTGGCCCAGGCCCAGCGGCCGCTGGAGTTCGAGCCGGGCAGCAAATGGGCCTACTGCAACGCCGGCATCGACACGCTCGGCCGGATCATCGAGGCGAAGAGCGGCCGGCCTTATGAAGATTTCCTCCGCGACCGCGTGTTCCAGCCGCTCGACATGGAGGACACGTCGTTTTATCCGAGCGAAGAGCAACTGTCCCGGTTAGCCGGCCTGTACGGGCAGAAGGATGGCCAGCTGGTTTTCGCCGATTACCAGCTGATCGGCCCGACAAAGGACGCCCGGCATCCAATCCCCGCCGGCGGCCTGTTTTCGACCGGCAGCGATCTGGCCGCGCTCTACCAGGCGATGCTCCATCGCGGGTGGCACGGCGTCACCAAGGCCGGGGACAAGCGGCTCCTCAGTGAGGCCGCCTTCCGGCAGATGACGCAGCTGCAGACCGGCGACCTGCAATGCGGCTTCACGCCGGGCATGGGCTTTGGCTTCGGCTGGGCCGTCATCAAGGAGCCGCAGGGCGTGCACGCGATGCTGAGCAAGGGGACGTTCGGCCACGGCGGCGCGTTCGGCACGCAAGGCTGGATCGATCCGGCGCAGGACCTGTTCGTGATCCTGCTCATCCAGCGGACAGGCCTGGCGAACAGCGACGCCAGCGACCTCCGCAAGGAATTGCAGCGGCTGGCGGTGGCAGCGATTCGCCGCTGATTCGCCTCAAGAAAGCAGCGAAGCCTCCGGTGATCGGCCGGAGGCTGCGCCCGTATCTCGTTCTCGGGTGCATTCCGTCCGCAGAGGCGTATGCGGCCGGAGGCCCCGAGCTAATGGCAGTCGATTACCCGCCGCACCCGCAGCCTTTGTCGTGGCCGCAGACGTTGTCGCAGCCGCAGCCCCGGTGGTGATGGCAGCGGTCCTTGCAGCAGCGGTCGCGGTGGCAGCGGTCCTTGCAGCAACGGTCGCGGTGGCAGCCGCGGTCGCAACCGCACTTGGTCTCGCAACCGCAGCTCGGAGCGGCGGCGCAGGTCGGAGCAGCGGCGGCGCAAGTCGGGGCGGCGCAGCCGCAGCCTTTGTCGTGACCGCAAACGTTGTCGCAGCCGCAGCCGCAACGATTGCGATGATGGCAGTGCGAGCGGCAGCCGCGGTCGCAGCCGCAGACGTTGTCGCAGCCGCACTTGGCGTGGTGGTCGCAGCCGCAGACGTTGTCGCAGCCGCAGCCATAACCACCGGACATCATTCGCAGAAACTCAAACGCATTCGCTTGCGCACACAGACAGAACAAACCGGCCGCGATGACGGCGGCCAACAGACGGCTCTTCATTGGAGAGACTCCTCTTTCCAAACACGAAGGGTGACGGAAACGGAAACAACGGACACGTGTCGCCGGAACCGCCGGCCCCGCGTGGCACTCGGCACATTGCGGCAGCCGTATCAAGGATGTTCAGCGACGAATCAGCGGGCTGCACTCCCGCAGTCCCGGCTGAATCTACGCAGTGCTATCGTCTGCTCAATTTGCCGCACTTGACTGGTCGGCAGGGTCATGCGGATTTTTGCCAGCTTGCCGGGCCGCTTGCACGAGGTTTGCCGGGCGTGCCAGGAATGCGGCCTGTAAACGACCAAATCGCAGGCAGGCAGTTGCTACAACCCCTTCACCGCCGCTCGCAGGGCGACCAGGTAGGGCACGGGCTCGGCCCCGAGGGCGTTCAGCACGGTGCCGCCGGCGGTGAAGCAGTGGGTGACCCACTCGGGCCGGCCGTACTTCTCGAGGGCTGTCCCGCCTTCGCCGCCGCCGATGTAGACCCGCATCCCTGCGTCCTTCAGGCGCTTGAGCTGCTGGATAAACGCCTTGGTTCCCTCCTCGAACCGCGGATCCTCGAACATGCCGAAGACGCCGTTGTGGAAGACAACCGCCGGCTTCCCGCGGTGGGCCGCAATAAACTCGCCGATTTTCTTTTCGAAATGACTAATGGTCTTGGGCCCGATGTCGAATTGCTGATCGCCCGGGGCGAGCGTCTCGACCACCCGGCCGTCCCCCAGCTTGAAATCGACCGGCAGCACCAGCTCGATGCCGAGGCGCTGGGCTTCGGCCACCATCCGGCGGGCCTGCTCGATCCGCTCGGGCGGAATGTAATAGGGCTTGTCCTTATGCCCCGCGTCTTCGCTTACCCCCAGCGAGAAGTTCGTGCCGGCCAGCAGCGCCGCGGCCTTCTTCAGCGACATGGCCAGCGAGCCGGCGCTGATGATGGTGCGGATCGTGCCGCGGGCGATCATCGCCTCCAGGTCGTCGAGCTTGTCGATCTTGATGCCGCTGAAGACAACCAGCTCCGCCTGCAGGCAGTCCTGCATCGGGCCTTCGAATTCGCGGGCGACGTAGGCCCCCAAAGCGACCCGCTGCATGGCCAGGGGCACGATCGTGCTGGAGGCATCGAGGCTGCCGGCCGAGAGGGCTTCGTTCACGTACACGCCCGCGACTTTCTCGGCCAGCGAATTGGCCATAGCCGCCAGTTTCGCCGCGATCTGGGGCAGCGCGTTCTCTTTGGCCTTCCAGAGGACGGTCTCGATATCGTACGCCCGCACGTTCTGCAGCATCAGCACGCCGCCGGCTGCTGCGGCGGCGACCTTCTGCGTCACCTGCGGTTTGATCGTGCCGCTGGCTTCGTCGAGCCAGTCCTCGACTAGCGGCACGTCGCAGCCCAGGATCTGCCCCAGCCGGGCCGCGACTTTGGCCAGCGAGCCGATCGGCTTGTCCGGCTGCTTGCGGCCGAGGTGGCCGAAGACGATCTGCTTCCAGCCTTGCCGCCGGCCGAATTCGAGCGTCTCCTTCATCGACCGCAAGCGGATGTCTTCCTGGCCAACTTCCGGGCCCGGCTTGCAATCGACGTCGCCGCGGACCAGCACCGGCGTGCCGCGAGCGACATTCGCCAGCGAGTCCAGCCGCGGAAT
>DASRJB010000073.1:0-5838 GCA_035649715.1 Pirellulaceae bacterium | reverse complement strand
CCTCCAGCACAACCTCCATCAGCTTCTCCTCACTGACTTTGTCGGCGGCGATCAGGAATACGCCCTTCCGCTCGAACATCCAGGCGACACAATTGGTCGCACCGAGCTTGCCGTCGTGGGTCTCAAAGACCTTGCGGATTTCCGGGGCCGTGCGGTTGCGGTTGTCGGTCATGATCTCGCACAGGATCGCCGCGCCGCCGGGACCATAGCCTTCGTACAGGACCTCCTCGACTTTGCCGCCTTCCAATTCGCCCGTGCCGCGCTTGATCGCCCGCTCGATGTTGTCCTTGGGCATGCTCACCGCTTTGGCGTCGGCGATCGCATACCGCAGCCGCAAGTTCGAATCGGGATCGCCGCCCCCCATCTGGGCCGCGACGATGATGGCCTTGGATAGCTTGGTCCAGAGCTTGGCCCGCTTCTTATCGACGGCGGCCTTACGGTGCTTGATGTTCGCCCAAGGGGAGTGGCCGGCCATAGGGGGGGTTCAAATTCCAAGATCCGAAGAACCGAAGAACAGTTCTACTTCTTTGGTTCTTCGGTTCTTTGATTCTTTGGTTCTTTGCCTGCTTGGTTCTTTGGTTCTTCGAGTTTTTCCCTGACCCGTTTCAACTTATCCGCGGCGCGGTCTTTCTGGAATGCCGCCTCGGCCCGCAGCCAGGCGGCGCGGGCTTCGCTGGTGCGGCCGGCCTTGCCCAAGGCGTCGCCCAGGTGCTCCAGGATCACGCCGTCGGCCTTCTCATTGGCGGCGGCCTTTTCGAGCTCGACGACGGCTTCGGCAAACTTCCCTTGCCGGAAGTAGACCCAGCCCAGGCTGTCGCGATAGGCGTGGTTTTCCGGCTCGGCGTTCACCGCCAGCTCGATCAGCCGCTGGGCACGTTGCAGATGTGCGTTCTTGTCGGCCCAGAGGTAGCCCAGGTCGTTGCTCGCGCCGACATCCTCGGGGAATTCGTCGAGCACCTGCTCGAGCCACTCCGTCGCCGCATTGAAATCGCCAGCCACATTTTCCAGGTTGGAGAGCACTAACCGGGCTTCGCGGGCCGTCTCGCGAACGGCGGTTTCTTCCGGCAATTTGTCGAACTTTGCCACGAACTCGGCATAAGCAGCCTTGGCCTCGCTGGTGCGCTTGGCGTGATACAAGACCCATGCCGCACGGCCCGCGAAGCGCGGATCGTCCGGGCGCTTCTCGGCTCCGCTTTTCGCGGCGGCCAGCGCCGCGTCGGTCTGGCCCGCCAACTCCAGGGCGCCGGCCAGGTAGTAATAACCCTGCGCCAGCTGCTCATCCGGCGGCTGGCGGTCGATCAGCTTCCCAAACGCCGAAGCCGCCCGCGGATATTGGTCCGCGAGCATCATCCCAAAACCCCACCGAAGCAGAATCGTCTCGGCCTTCTCCGGCTGCTGCTCGGCCGCGGCGGCCAGCAATTCATCGGCCGCGTTGTACTCCTTCGCGGCCAGCGCTAACAGGCCCACTGCCAGCACTTCATCCGGCGCGAGCGAATCGGGCCGCGTGCGCCGCCGCAGGCGGACGCCATCGATCAATCGTTGCATTGTGCCCTTGCTGGCGGCGACTTTCTGGCCGGCTTCGCCCAGCAGGTCGAGCGACGTCGTGCGCTTGGCGACCTCGGCAGCGATCGCCAGCAGCTTGTCGAACTTGTTCTGGCGGTGGTAGATCTCGGTCAGCTTTTCATAGGCCGCGGCGGTCGGCATGACTTTGACAACGGCGACTAGCAGCGGCTCGGCCTTGTCGAGCTGATTGGCCGCCAGGTATTGACCGGCCAGGCTCAATTTGAGTGGCAGGTTTTCCGGATCCTGGGCGGCCCGCTTCTCGAACCTGTCGATCACCGTCTTGCGGGCCTGGACCGGATCGGGCTGGTGTTTGGCGACCATCTCGGCGAACAGGTTGTACGGCTCGATGCCGCTCGAAGTCGATTTCGTCGCGAAGTACTCTTCGAGCTCGCGGCGGGCGGACGAGGGATTGCCGCGGGCGGCCTCGACGCGAGCCAGCTGAAAAGCAAGCGTCGCCGGATCGCTCATGGCCTCGTCGGCCTGGCGGAAGAGGGCTTCGGCGTCGTCGGTCTTGCCGGCGGCGAGGAACGATTCGGCCCATAGCGCGTATGTCTCCGCCGGCTTATCGAGCAGCATCTGGCGGGCCTCGTCCGACAGGCCCGACTGCGGATCGGCCAACGCGGCGCGGACGACGGCAAACGACGCGGCCGACCTTTCATAGTCTCCGGCCAGAAAGTAGAGCCGGCCCATTTCCAGCTTGACGGTGAGTGCGGCCTGATCGAGCTTCTCACCCGGCTGCCGCGCCTTCTCGTCCAGCCGCTGGCCGCTTTCGAAGAGCTTCACGGCCTGGGCCCACTGGCGGCGGCTGGTCGCGACCAGGGCCAGCCGGCGGAGCAGGAGCGGATCGGCTCCCTCAGCCTGGGCGGACAGGGCGGCATAGCGCAGCGCCTCGTCGTTCCGCTTCAGGGCGAATGCGAGCGCGACGATCTCGCGCAGCAGCGAAGTTTGCTCGGGGGCATAACGCCAGGCCCGCTGATAGTGCCGCAGCGCCTCGGCCCGCTCGCCGCGGCCCTGGGCCAGCCGGGCCTGCAGCAAGTGCACGGTGAACGTGACGCGGTCGTCGTCGGCTTCGCCGCGGGTGGCCTCGGGCGGCAGCTTCTCGACGCCGGCTAGCGGATTGGCGCGCGGAGCGGCGTCCGTGGCCTGCTCTTGCGCAGGCAAACGAGTCGCCGGCCAAAGCAACGCCAGCAAACAGAGCGCGGGACGTGTCATGGAACTCCTCCGTCCCCAGCGCTCGATTCTACCGCGAGGCGGGCCCTAGCGCGGCTTCTTTTTTGCCAGGCCTTTGGCGGCCGACGGCCGCAACGGCTTCGCGGCATCCTCTTTCTTCCGAGCCGGCGGAGCGGTGGGTTTCGCCTTGTCTTGCTCTCTGGCCTTGGCCTCAGCCGCCGAAGAGGGAGCGGGAAGCCTGGGAGCTTCTTTCGGCGCGAGCTTCGGCTGCGGCCGGGCTTCGGCCGCGGCCAGGCGGGCCTCGGCGCGGGCCTTGTCGCGGGCTTCCTTGGCGTGGGCCGCGTCGGCCGCGGCCTGCTCGGCCAGGCGGGCCTGCCGCTGGGCCAGCCGCTCCTTGTACTGACCGTCCATCTCGGCCAAGGCGGCCTTGAGCTTCGTGGAACCTGGGGCGGCAACGAGATCGGCCCCGGCCTGCTGCAAGAGCGAGCCAAACTCGACGCCCTTGTTCTTGGGGATGGCCCGCTCCAGGCCCGGGGCTTGCCCCTTGTCGGCCTCGGCGTCGGTCACGATTCCCACGGCGTAGAGCACGTCGAGCGCGCCCTTGCTGACCGGTATGCTGTGCCCGGAGAGGGCGTTCTGCGTCACGTACGACCGCACGAAGGGCGTCGTGCCGCTGATCTTCTCCAGGTCCTTTTCGGACTTGCCGATGTTCTGCTTCTTGAGCGCCTCCAGGTCGAACGAATATCCCGTCTCGAACACCGACTGGAGCGCCTTCTTCACCCGCTGGGCGGCCTGCGAGGCGTCGGGCAGGGTGGTCATTCCCTCGGCCAACTCCGTCACGGTCGTCACGCGGATTTCGTTCCAGTCGAAGTAAAGTTCCTTGAGCTTGGCAAAGGCCTCGTCGGCCGCCTCGTACCGCGCATTTTCCAGCACGCAGGCATACAGCAAGTGCTCCAGCACCGTCCGGTCGTCGGGCGGCGCGCTGGGCTTATAGTGCTTCTTCAGCACTTTGTAGACTTTGGAGATGAGGGCGGTGCGGTTCGTTGTCATTGGTCATTTGTCACTGGTCACTAGTCATTGGTCATTGGTCATTGGTCATTTGAGCGACTAACTCAAATGACTAGTGACCAGTGACCAATGACCGCTGACAAATGACGGCTATTCTCCCTCTTGTTGCGAGTCTTGTTCTTCGCCGCCATCTTCCACCGGCTTCGGCGGCAGCACTTCGTGCAAAATTCTGGCCACTTCCAGCGAGTTCTTCACGCCCTTATCCAGCACAAACGTCAGCCGCGGCGTGTAGCGGGTCTCGATTCTCTCAGCGATCCGCTTCTGCAGGAAGCCGGCGGAATTCTGCAGCCCCGACAGGCTGAGCTGCTGCTGCTTCTCGTCCCCCATGATCGAGACCAGCACCTTGGCCGACTTCATGTCCGGCAGCACTTCCACGCCCACGACCGTCACGTTCTTCACCCGCGGATCGCGCAGCTCCGTCAAGATCGCCATGCTGACGACCTCGCGGATGGCGGAAGCGGCTTTCAGTAATCGGCGCGACATGGGTGCTGGTCGGTTGTCATTGGTCACTCGTCCCTTGTCATTTGAATCGCGGGCTGCACTTCAAATGACCAGTGACAAGTGACAGATGACATCTCTACAACGTGCGGGCCACTTCCTCGACCTTATACGCTTCGAGGACATCGCCTTCCTTGATGTCGTTGAAGTTCGCCAGCTTGATGCCGCATTCCATGCCGCGGGCGACCTCCTTCGCGTCGTCCTTTTCACGCTTCAGCGACTCCATCGCGTAGTCGCCGATCGTGCGGCTGTCGCGGTTGACGCGGATCCGGCAACCGCGTTCGATCGCGCCGCGGATGACCTGGCAGCCGGCGACGGCGCCAACGCGGCTGATGACGAAGACCTGCTTGACCAGGGCGGCGCCGAGCTCGACGACCCGCTCTTCGGGCTTGAGCTTGCCTTCGACGAGGGCCTTAATGTCGTCGGTCAGCTTGTAGATGATGTCGTAGCGGCGGATTTCGACGTGCCGCGCGTCGGCCAGCGCGCGGGCGGCTTCATCGGGAATGACATTGAAGCCCACGATGACCGCGTCGCTGGCCTGAGCCAGCGTCACATCGGCGACGGTCACGCCGCCCACCGAGGCCTGGAGCACCTTGACCTTGACTTCCGGGTGCTCGAACTTCGCCAGCTCCTTGAGGATCGCCTCGATGGAGCCGCGGACATCGGCCCGGATGATCAAGTTGAGGGTGGCGGCCTCTTCGTCCGGGCCCAGGCGGCCTTCGGCCAGCCGCTGCTGGAAGTCTTCGAACGAGACTTTGGTCGAGATGCCCGAGAGGGCCTGCTCGCGGACGGCGTTTTGCCGCTGATCGGCCAGGGCCCGGGCCTCGGCGATGTCTTCCAGCACGTAGAACTTGTCGCCGGCCTGCGGAGCCATGTCGAGGCCGGTGACGTTGACCGGCGTGCTCGGCCCGGCCTTTTTGAGCTTCTGCCGCGGGCGAAGCGTATCGTACATCGCCTTGACGCGGCCGTGGCCGCCGCCGCAGACGATCACGTCGCCTTCTTTCAGCGTGCCGGCCTGCACCATCAGCTTGGCGATCACGCCGCGCCCGGGCTCCTGCTCGGCTTCGAGGCACATGCCGCGGGCCGCCTTGTTCGGGTTGGCCTTGTACTCGTGCAGTTCGGCGGTGACCAGCAGCGTTTCCAGCAGCGTGTCGATCCCCTGGCCGGTGATGGCGCTGGTCCGCACGACTTCGACTTCGCCGCCCCACTCGCTGGGCAGCAGGTTCGCCGCCGCCAGCTGCTGCAGGACTTTCTGCTCGTCCCGCGACGGCAGGTCGATCTTGTTCATCGCCACGACGATCGGCACTTCAGCGGCCTTGGCGTGGCTGATCGCCTCTTCCGTTTGGGGCATGATGCCGTCGTCGGCGGCGACGACCAGCACGGCGATGTCCGTGACGTTGGCTCCGCGGGCCCGCATCTCGGTGAAGGCTTCGTGGCCCGGCGTATCGACGAACGATACATGCCGGCCGTCCTTGGTCTCGATCAGGTAGGCCCGGATGTGCTGCGTGATGCCGCCTGCTTCGCCGGCCACGACGTTGG
>DASRJB010000072.1:0-6612 GCA_035649715.1 Pirellulaceae bacterium | reverse complement strand
TTAGACGACATTGGCTATGCAGGGCTCAATAACCCTACGCCGGCTCGATCCGGCATTCGATCCGCTTGCCCTCGCGGCTGCTCTGGAAGATCGCATCGATCAGCTCCAGCGTAGCCAGCGTGCCGTGGGCGGTTGCCCGGTTGTCGCGGCGGCAGGTGCGGATGCAGTCGAGCCAGTCCTGCACGAGCAAAAAGCCGCGGCGGCCGCCGTAGCCGGGCGACTTGTCCTCGGGAGTGGAAAAGACGTCTTCCATCGCATGCCACTGCGGCTGCGGGCCGTGGATTTCGAGCGCTCCGTTGGTGCCTTTGCGATTGGCGTCCCAGTGGACCCACCGCTGGCTGCCGCGGATGGCCCAGCGGCTCTCGCCGGCCCACCGCGGATGCCAGTAGCCGCCAACGAACGTCGCAAGGCCGCCGCCGTCGAGCTCGAGGATCGCCGCGCCGCCGTCTTCGACTTTCGTTGGCACGGCGCCGAAAACGCCCGTGCGGGCGGTGACGCCGACGACCGCGCGGCCGGTCACGAAGAACAAAGTGTCGAGCCAGTGGCAGGCGAGCCAACTGAAAAAGCCCGCGCCGCTGGCCGCCGGATCGAACAAGTAATGCTCGGGGCCGCGGCGAGCAACGTCGCTGGTGGCAAAGGTCATTTCGACGCTGATTAACTTGCCAAACGCATCCTGCTGCAGCATTCGCTTCAGGCGATTGGCGATGTCGTCGTAGCGCCACATGTAGCCCGCCTGATAAGCGACGCCACTCTTTTCGACCGCGGCGACCATCGGCCGGGCGTCCGCGGCGCTAGCCGCCACCGGTTTCTCGGCCAGGATGTGTTTGCCGGCAGCGGCCAACTCGACGATCGCCGGCGGCCCATCGCGATTCGCCAGGCCGACAAATGCCGCGTCGAACTGCGCCCCCTTGAGCAGCGCCGACACGGATTCAAACCGCGGCAGCTCGGCATAGCGCTCTTCCAGGCTGGTCGTTCCACCGCCGAACGACGGCACGAAGGCCACGATCTCGACTTCGCCGGTAAAGTTCGCCAGCTGCTGCCGCCAATGCGCGCCGTGCGGATGATCGATGCCGAGAAACGCGAGTCGAATGGGAGAAGCCATCAGAACGGACTACAAATGACGAATGGCAAGTGACAAATGACAACTACCCGCGTCCGACGTAGTGCTGCCGGTGCGGCAGCACAATCGCCTCCAGCAGCTCCACGTGCGGCGGCAGCGTGGCCATCAGCAGGGCGACTTCGGCGATTTCGGCGGGCGTCATCATCGGCTCGTCGTCTTCGCCGCGGCCGCTGCCGGCTCGGCGCTCGACCATGACGTTGCCGGGATGCACAGCCCCGCAGGTCACGCCGTACTCGCGGCCTTCCAGCGCCGTCGCTTGCGTCAGGCCCCACAGGCCGTGCTTGCTGGCGGCATAGGGCGCGGAATTCGGCCGTACCCGCTGCGCCGCGATCGAGCCGATATTGATGATCCGGCCGCTGCCAACTGGCTTCATCATCCGTAGGGCCGCCCGCGTGCAGAGAAACGGCCCGCGGAGGTTCGTGTTGATGACGCGGTCCCAGGCTTCCGTGGAAAGCTGGTCGAGCGGCCCGCCGTCGAAGGCCCCGGCGTTGTTGACGAGAATGTCGAGGCGGCCGAACTCGGCCTTCACGCGCGCGAACAGCGACTCCACCTGCTGCTCGTCGGACACGTCCGCCGGTTGCACGATTACCGGGGCTTTGCTGAGCTGCGCCGCCTCGCGGGCGACGGACTCCAGCTGCTCGCGCGACCGCGCGGTCAAAACCAGTACCGCCCCTTCGCCGGCGAAGGCCAGGGCGATGCCGCGCCCGATCCCGCGGCCCGCGCCCGTGATCAGCGCCACCTTGCCGTTGAGCTTGGACATGCCGCCGTTGTACCGTGCGGCCGTCACTCGTCAAGCGCCGGGGCTTCGCGGGAGAGCTCGCGGCCCGCAATTCGAGGTTTTCACTTGTGCCTCAGGCGGCCAGCTGACGGCGGCGACGGCAAAAGCCCAGCAGTCCGACCACTCCGGCACCAAGAATAGCGCAGCTGCTCGGCTCCGGCACCGCGGCGCTCTCGGTAGTGAACGTAAAAGTCACCGAACGGAATCGCAGGGCGTCGAGGCCGACTGTGTCCTCGACAAAGAGTGTCCAGACTCCCAGAGCCGAGGCGCCATTGTAGGCGGCAAGCGACCCGGGCCCGGTTGGCGCGAACGTCCCGGCTACCGGGCTGCCACCTGCCGGGATTATGGCCCCGCCGGTCGCAAACGTCTGAATCCCGGAAAAAAAGTCCCCGGCACCACCAACGCCATAGTGGCCCGCCGCAATCAGTTCGGTGCTCGGATTGGCGGCACGGTCGAGGCGAAAGTGAATCTCGTTGAAGAATGGTGAGCCCGGCAGCGGAGGCGGCGGTGGCGGGTCGGCAGCCTCACCGTCCGCCTTGAGGTAGTCAATGGCGACGGTGATGTTGGTGAGGACGCCGCCATCGAAGCCCACTTCCAAGCCGGTGACAGTAACGGACCGGGTGCCGGAACTCGCGTCGAAGATGCCAGAGGTCGCGTTCGTCAGGGTGAATATCCCGCCCTGGACCTGAGCCTGTGGCGTGATCGCCCAGGCAGCGGCGCAGAGTAGCAAAACGAGCTTTGGAAACCGCATTTCTCAGTCCTTTCTGAAGTCGTTGTGCCAATCCCTCGCGCAGGAGACCTTCTATCTCCATATGCCGGTCGAAGGAGAAACCTGACAAGCGCTCAAAATGAACTGAATACGCTTGCTGCAAACAAGATTGCGGACATGCAGAAACTGGTGCAAGAACTCGCCGCAACATGAGGCGAATCAAAGGCTTGCGTCAGCGATCGCGGCTCGCTAGAGCAGGGCGATAAACGAGCGATGAGACGCGATCAGTCGTCAAGCGGCAGCGCCGACCAGAGCGTGCGGCCGAGCTGGGCCTTGACGTAGGTCAGGTCGGTCGCGTTCACGAAGCCGTCGCCGTTCAGATCGGAGCGGAGGTTGCTGCCGGTCTTGCCGCGGTCGGCGTTGACATTCGCCTGGTCGGTGGCGTTGACGGTCCGGTCGCCGTTCGTGTCGCCGAACAGGCGGTAGAAGTGCTTCTGCGTCTCCTTCGTGCCGTTGCGATCGGCATCGACGCCGAACCGGTAGTAGCCGTTGCCGGTGGCGGTGTTGCGATTGCCGCCGATGCCGTTCGTCCCGAAGTCGGCGATGATCCGGTTGCCGCTGACCTTCAGCTTGCCGGCCAGGGCGACGTTGACCGGGCTCGCGCCGGCCAGGGTGAACCGTGTCAAGTTGATGCGACCTTCGCTGATGAGCTGCGACAGGCCCGCGGAGCTTTCGAAGATCAAATCGACGTAGCGGACGTACGACCGCTGCACGGCCCCTTTCTGCACGTCGATCCGCACTAGCTCGTTGACGTTCGTAACGCCGACGACCAGCGTCTTGTCGAACGACAGGCCGCCAGCGTCGGTTGCCCGAACTACGATCGAATGGCTCGCCGCGGCCTCATAGTTGATCGGACCTGCAAGGGCGAGCTGGTTGCCTGACAGGGCGAATCGCCCGCCCGCGTCGTTGACCAGCAACAGCGTGTGAGTGTCGCCCGCGTCGGGATCCGCGACGGAGAGCGTGCCGACCACTGAGCCGGCAGCGGCAGTCTCCTTGATCGTGCTCCCGCTGAGCGCGACGTTGGTCGGCGCGTGATTCGTCGGCGGGGGCGGAGGCGGCGGCGGGCCGCCGCTCAGCTCGTCGGCGCCGATGTCGATGCCGCTGCCGCTGGGCCGAGCGTGCCCCTCGAAATCGATGAGCGGGGCGAACTGAGTCGTGCCGGCATCGACCGCGGCGCTCGCCGCCGAGAGGTGAAAGTCGAAACCGGCGGCGTTCACGAACAGCTGGCTGGGCGTCGCCACGAGCGAGTGCGCGTCCTGGCCGCTGGAAGCCTGCCACTGGGCGAGCGTCTGGACGCTGTCGCCGCCGTTGGTGGTCAGGCGGTTCATCAGCACGTTGTAGTCGCTCGAAAAACCCGCCAGGCTGTCGGCGCTGATGTCGATGCTGCCCCGGAACGAATGAGCGGTGTAGAGGATGTTGTTGCGGACCGTGTTGCCCGTGCTGCCGCTCTGGATGTTGAGGGCCCAGCGGCCGTCGGCGGCGACGATCACCGTGTTGTTGACCACGAGGTTGCCCGAGGAGCCGCCGCCGCCGTCGATCTGGTAGAGCGAGATGCCGCTGGCGTGCGTGTCGTAGATCAGGTTATTGCGGATCGTGGAATTCTGCACGCCGTCGCAGTTGATTCCCGACCCGCCGCCCACGCCATTGCCGTAGATCACGTTGCCTTCGACCAGGGCATTGCTGATGATCCCGTCGCCGCCCAGCGAAACGTCGCCGTTCATGTGGATGCCGTTGGCCCGGTTGCCCCACGAGACGTTGTTGCGGATGATCGGCCGGTCGCCGCTGTTGCTGAAGTAGATGCCGTGCTCAACGACCGACCGCGTGGTGATGTTGTTCTCGATGAGGATGTCGTCGCTGAAGCCCGTGAGAATGCCCCAACTCTGATTCAGGTCGCACTCGTTGTTGCGAATGATGACGTGGTGGTTCAGCACGGAGCGGATGCCCGTCCGCGGCATGCCGACGACCTTGAAACCCTCGATCGTCACATAGTCGGCCCCCTCGAGGTTGATGCCGTCGGGGGTGATCGGGTTCCGCGAAGTGATCGTCGCGCCAGCCTCGCCCTGAAAGACGATCCGATTGGCGGCCGTGCCGTCGGTCCTGAGGTCGAAGCCCGCGTAGGTGCCGGCCCGCACGATGACCGTGTCTCCGGCCTGCACCGAATTGGCGGCCTTTTGCAGCGTCAGCCAGGGTGCAGCCGAACCGCCGTCATTTCCGTCGTTGCCCGTATTGGCGACAAAAAAGGTTGCCAGCAGATTCCTTGTTTCCAACGATTCCAGGCCCAATGTGCGCGCAGGGCCAGACCGGCGGCGTGACACGACGAGTCTCCCACAATGACGAGGTTGGAGCCGCAGGGGAATCGGCTGCTAAACCATAGCGGACAAATGGGAATTCGCCAAATGAAGCGCGGCGAATGCTCCTTCAGTCATAAATCAACACGCGCGACCTACTACGCACAAACTCCGCCACCCCTACCCGCGACACCGCCTCCAATTCCTCTGCGGGCTTGCCTTCCAGGAGCGCTTGCAACGTCTTTTCGTTCCCCAACAGCCGATCGTAGCCCTTGGCTTCCCACTTATCGGGATAGAGCTTGCGGAGCTGGGCAGCGATTTCGAATCCCGTGCGGAGCGGCTCGAAGCGGCTGCGGTCGGTGATCAGGATGTTGACGCCGCCGCACTTCTGGTTCGCGAATTTGCTGCTGGTGGGCGTGAACTCGATCGGGACGAAGCCGACGCCGGGAATGCCGCGGGCGGAAAGCTCGGCGGCGAGTTTCTGCCCTTCGAGCCAAGGCGCGCCGATGACTTCAAAAGGCGTGTCGGTACCGCGGCCCACGGAGAGGTTCGTCGTTTCCAAGAGGCCAATGCCCGGATAGAGAAAGGCCTGCGTCAGGCTGCGCATATTCGGGGACGGATTAACCCACGTCAGACCCGTCGCGTCAAAGGCGTCCGCCCGTTTCCAGCCTTCGCACTGGATCACCTGCAAATCGACTTGGAGCTTCAACTCCTCCTGGAACAGCCGGGCCAACTCCCCGATCGTCATGCCATGCCGCACGGGCAGCTTGTGGAAGCCGACGAACGATTCCTTGCCGGCATCGAGCATCGGTCCGGCGACTTTGGTGCCGCCGATCGGGTTGGGTCGATCGAGGACGACGAAACGTTTGCCATGCTCGGCACAGGCCTTCAGGGCCTCGCCCATGGTCGAGGTGTAGGTATAGAACCGCGCGCCGATGTCTTGAATGTCGAAGACCAGCGTGTCGATGCCGGCCAGCATCTCGGGCGTGGGCTTGCGGGTCTCGCCGTACAGGCTGAAGACTTTCAAGCCGGTGGCGGCGTCGCGCGTGTCGCCGATTTTGCTGACGTCGAGCTTGCCCTCGAAGCCGTGTTCCGGGCTGAACAGCGCCCTTAGCTCGACATTCGGCGCCTCGTGGAGCAGCTTGATCGTGGTTTCGCCTTCGCGGCTCTTGCCGGTGTGATTGGTAATCAGGCCGAGCTTGCGGCCGGCCAGCTGCTTGAAGCCGTCGCGCTTCAGCACATCGATGCCGGTCAGGACCGTTCCGGCGGCAGTGCGTTTTTCCACGTCGCGAATTGCCGCGGCGGCCACGGTGGCGATGCGGCCGGCGAGGGGATTCACCAGGCCCTTGCCGTCGGGATGCACGCGATTGCTCAGGAAAATGAAAAACAGATCCAGCTCCGGATCGATCCAGAGCACCGTGCCGGTGAAGCCGCCGTGGCCGAAGGCCGCGTCGGAAAGCAACTCTCCGCGATTGATCGAGTAACCGGTGCGCTTGTCCCACCCCGGGCCGCGGAAATAGGCCGGCGGATTGGCGGGAACGCCCTCCATCGTGCTCCGCGAGCCGGCCGCCAGGCGGTAACCGCGGGTCATGGCAGCGACGGTAAGCGGCGACAGAATTCGCGCGCCGCCGTATTCGCCGCGGCCGAGCATCATCTG